>NZ_SRLW01000341.1:0-10186 GCF_006518215.1 Myxococcus sp. AB025B | reverse complement strand
CGCTCGTCGCGCCCCGCCCCGACGAGCGCGTCATCCTCAAGCACTACCCCAACAGCTTCCGCGAGACGGACCTCCAGAAGCAGCTGGGCGCGCTCGGCATCAAGCACCTCGTCGTGACGGGCATGATGACCCTCATGTGCGTGGACGCCACCGTGCGCGCCGCCGCGGACCTCGGCTACTCCGTCACCGTGCTCCACGACGCCTGCGCCGCCCGCGCCCTCGAGCTCAACGGCGTGAGCGTGCCCGCGCCCCAGGTCCACGCCGCGTTCCTCGCCGCGCTCGGCATGGCCTACGCGAAGCTGGAGGGCACGTCCGACTTCCTCGCCCGCGCGGGGCGCTGACGTCAGAGCTTCAGGCCCTCACGGATGCGCGCGACGACTTCCTCCGGCGTTGCCGAGACGTCCACCGGCAGCGCCTGCTCGGGCACCTCCAGCGTCGCCAGCTGGCTGGCCAACAACTCCGGCGGCATGAAGTGCCCATGCCGCTGCGCGAGCCTGTGCGCCAGCACCTCGCGCGGCGCGTGCAGGAACACCCACCGCGTCCGCGCCGGGTCCACCTCCAGCCGCTCGCGATAGGAGCGCTTGAGCGCGGACGAGGCCAGCACCACGTCCTCACCGCGCGCCAGCGAGCGCTCCAGCTCACCACGCACGTCCGCCAACCAGGGCCAGCGGTCCTCGTCCGTCAGCGGGATGCCCGCCGCCATCTTCGCCACGTTGGCGGCCGAGTGCAGGTCGTCCGTGTCGAGGAAGCGCCAGCCCAGGCTCCGCGCCAACGCGCGCCCCACCGTCGACTTGCCGGCCCCCGAGACGCCCATGACGATGACCACCATCCCGTGACGCCTCCATGAAACGTGGACCTCCGGACATGGTGCGACGCCTGCCGCCCGTCCGCCACTGCCTCGCGCGTCGAATGCCCGCTGCTCCACGTCCTCTCTCCCCGGGACTCCGAGCGTCGCACGCCGTGCCCCCCACCTTCCCGAGCAGCCGAGCGCCGGACACGCGCACGCGCCGCTGACAAGAGCGCGCACGCCCGCACCCGTTCCGCCGGGTCACTCGCATTGTACCGATGTCACATGGCCATCACCGACGCACAGCCCGAGGATTCCCCGCGACCTCGACCACCTCGGTCGACCCGGCGGGTCCACCCCACGGACGACCCGCCATCCCCCGCGGAGCACCCTCATGTCGCGCTCGAACACTCCACTGACCCTCTCACTCCTGCTCACCCTTGCCCTCCTGTCCCCGGGCGCGGCGCAGGCGCAGGAGGTCGAGGCCGGCCACTGCGTCCTCACGCTCGGTCGCATCGACTACGACCCCGCACTCACCTTGCTGCCCAAGAACACCACCATGACCGTGCGCGGCGTGGGCACCGGCTGCGTGGGCGTCAACGTCGCCAGCGGCGAAGAAGTCCTCGAGACCTCGTGGGTCGAGCTCGTCGGCTCCCTCACCGGCAACGCCGGGACCCTGCTGTCCAGCTACTACGGAACCATCACCACCACGTACCACTTCGCGGATGGCACCTCCCAGAGCAGCGTCATCGAGGGCTCCTGCGTGCTCGGCGTCTCCGGCATCTGTCCCATCCTCGGGGTCGTCACCAGCGGCGTCGACCAGGGGACGCTCGCCGAGTTCACCTTCATCGCGCCCAGCATCGACATCCTCGGCCCCATCCACACCCTCAACTTCCTCGATGTGGCCACCACCCGGGCCCAGCTCTCCCGGATTCGCTGAAGCCCCCGGCGTCACCCAGACCCCCTTCCAAATCCATCCAAGGTCTGGAATCCCGTCCAACGTCGGAGGTCCAGCGCGGGGCCGTCCTCGTACGGCTCCGCGCCTCCTCCGTGCTTGGGAAACGTCAGACCCCAGGGGTACGATTCTCCTCACGGTCGCCGCGATGACACGCGGCACGGAGGGGATATCAGTGGCGGACCTCGCGGACGGTGAGCAGGCGGAGATGAAGGGCTCGGGCGCCAAGCCCTACATCCTCAAGAACACCGGAGGCGTCTACTCGTGTTCCTGTCCCGCGTGGCGCAACCAGTCCATCGGCATCGAGCGGCGCACCTGCAAGCACCTGCGCAAGCTGCGCGGTGAGGACGCCGAGGCCGCCCGCGTCGGCGGCGCCGAGGCCCTCCCCAAGGCCACCCGCGTCAAGACGGCGAAGGAGACCGAGTCCGGCGAGGACGCCACCGAGAAGGCCCCGCCGCTGCTGCTCGCCCATCCGTGGGAGAACGACGTGGACCTCACGGACTGGTGGATGAGCGAGAAGCTCGACGGCGTGCGCGCGTACTGGGACGGCAAGCGCTTCTGGTCGCGCCTGGGCAACGAGTTCTTCGCGCCGGACTGGTTCACCGCGGGCCTGCCGGACTTCCCGCTGGACGGCGAGCTGTTCGGTGGCCGCAAGCGCTTCCAGCGCACGGTGAGCGTGGTGCGCCGGCAGGACAAGAGCCAGGACTGGAAGGAGCTGCTCTTCGTGGTGTTCGACGCCCCCAGCGTGGACGCGGCCTTCGAGCAGCGGCTGGAGCACTGTCGCAAGTGGGTGGATGACACGAAGCCCGGGTACGCGCGGTGGCATCCGCACGAGCGCTGCCAGGGCACGGCGCACCTGCGCGCGGAGCTGGAGCGCGTGGAGGGCCTGGGCGGCGAGGGACTGATGCTGCGTCAGCCGGGCTCGCGCTACGAGGTGGGCCGCTCGCACACGCTGTTGAAGGTGAAGAGCTTCAAGGATGACGAGGCCGTGGTGATTGGCCACGTCGCGGGCGCGGGCCGGCACAAGGGGCGGCTGGGCGCGCTCGAGGTGGAGCTGCGCAACGGCAAGCGCTTCAGCGTGGGCACGGGCCTCTCCGACGCGGAGCGCGCCTCGCCGCCGGCCATCGGCACGCTCATCACGTTCCGCTACCAGGAGCTGTCCAACGACGGCGTGCCGCGCTTCCCCTCGTACATCGGCGTGCGCATCGACGCGGCGCCTTTCAAGGCGAAGCGCTGAGCCCCGCCCGCACCGACGGGAGGCTTTCCACGGGGTGACAGGGCCCACACGGGCCCTGTCCGCTCGCGGATAGGCGGAGCGGCCCCCAGGGGCGAGCCTCCGGAGAGGGACCGGTGCGCAGGGCCTCCGGTTCATAGGGTGGCGGCGCCCGAGGGCGCGCGAGCGGCCCGGGCGCCCTCTTGCCTCGAGCCGTCCCATGTCGTCCGCCGTCTCCGAAGTCGCGCCCACGTGCGCCGTGCATCCCCTGGAGGACTCCGTCTTCGTCTGCGACCGGTGTGGCAGCTTCGGCTGCGCCGGATGTCGCGCCCACCCGGAGGCCGCCCGCTGCGCGCCGTGCGTGCGTCGGATTCGGGAGGACCCGACGGCCATGGCCCCCACGCGGCTCCTGCGAGATGCCTGCTCGCTCCTGCTCCAGCACCAGGTGCTCCTGGTGGGGCTCTTCATCCTTCAGTGGCTCTGCCTCATGGGTTCAGGGGCCCTCCTCCACCTCACCCAGAGCACCTTGCCCGGAGTCATGCTCCTGGTCGCGGCGGGGCTCGGCCTGAGCATCTTCCTCATGCGCGCGGTGGCCAGGAGGCTGCGCGAGGAGGCCGGCCTGCCAGCCCTGGACGTCAGCTCCCCATGGGTCGTCCTCGCGCGCATCCCCCTCCTGCTCCTGACGTACGTGTTGACGTTCCTCGTCATCCTGGGGGGCTCGTTCCTCCTCGTGCTGCCAGGCGTCTACATGGCGCTCTGCACGAGCCTGGCCCCCGCCGCCGTCGCAGTGGACGGCAAAGGTCCACTCGCCGCGCTCCGGTTCTCCTATCAACTCGTCCGAGGCCATCGCAGGAGGCTTCTCAGCGCACTGCTCCCAGTGCTCATCCTCATGCCCCTCTCGGACACCTTGGGCTCCCTCCTCACCGACGCGACGGAGCACCTGCCGGCGCCCTTCTCCTTCGCCGCCAACCTCGTCGCCGCCTTGATGGTCATGGCGTCGGTGAGCCTGCACCAGTTCGTCCTGGTGCTCGCCTACCAGCGACTGCTGGAGCGACAGCCCGTGTCGCCGTCATCAACGGAGAGGACCTGACATCATCCCCCGTCGGGTCCGAGTCGCTCGCCTCCAACGAAGGTGAGCGGCTCGCGTCCCACTCCCGGCGACGCCTTCGTGGTGTATCCACCGTTGACGAGAATCCTCCAACAAGCGCACTGCCCTTCGGGTGGCAGTGGATGACGGGGCACGTCCCATCACCGCCGCGAGCCTCCGCGCTTCCCCCCGCAGCCTCAATGCGCGGGGCGAGCGAGACAGACGTCCCGCAGCCGACACGCCCTCCATGCGGGCCAGGCCCCGCGAGCCCCTCTGTGCGCTAGCCGTCATCCCACTCGTGCTGCCCCGGGAGCCACGTCACACCGGCTCCCGCACCCGGTATACAGACAGGTGTCGCCCCTCCCGCCCCCGTGGGAGCCCTCCGAGCGAGGTGACCATGCACTGCGAGCGCTGCCTGTCGGAACACTCCGATGCACTGCCGTGTCCACCCGCCGCGCGTCGTCACGCCACCTCGCGCACGAGCCCTCATCGCCCCGTCACGTGGACTCCCGCCCCCTGTGACGTCCGCATCCAGCATCCCCAGGGCCTCCAGGCCCACCGCGTCGAGGTCAGCAAGGGCGGCCTGTTCCTCGGCTGCGAGGAGCCCTTCCCTCCCCTCTTCACGCGGCTGTCATTGACGCTGCGCCTGGGCGGCGAGGACTTCACCTGCGAGGGCGAGGTGGTGCGTCACGTCGACACCGCGCACGCCCGCACCTGGGGCTCCACGGCGGGCATCGGCGTGCAGCTCCAACCCCCGCCTCCCCGGCTGCGCGAGCTGCTCTCCCGGCCCCACGCCCCAGAGGACGCCGTCACTTCACCGTGAACACCCGCGAGGCGCCATAGTACGGGCGCACGCGCGCATCCCAGCCGGACTTCCACTCGCCCTCGTGGAGGATGCGGTACGTGCCCGGCGCGGCGTCGCGCGGGATGTGCCACTCCACCGTGACGTGCGAGCACCCCAGCGTGGGCACACAGCTCTCGCGCTCCCAGCGGTAGCGCGTCTCCCAGTCACCATCATCCGCCACGTCCACCCACGCGCCGATGGAGCCCTTGCGCTGCACGCGCAGATACGTCCCCTCCAGGCGCAAGTCGTTCTTCGGATGCGCGCCCCAGAACGTGACCTTCACCGAGTCCCCGCGCGCGTACGACGCCTTCGCGTCCGTGATGACGTCGCCGAACGACACCCAGAGCAGCTTGTCGTCGTACACCACGCCGGGCTGGAGGCTCGCCTGGATGAAGCGCAGGTCCGTGGGCAGGGGCCCCGGAGCAACCGGATGCCCCTCGCCGAGCGCCACCGCGAGCGAGTCGAACCCCTGCTGCAGCGCCGCGAGCGTCCACGGCCCGAAGTGCGTCGACGCCCCCTCGTAGGACTGGCGCGCGTACTCCTCGCGCGTGGAGACATAGCCCGCGTAGTCGTTGGCCAGCCCCACGATGACCACCTCCGTGATGCCCCGGGCCGAGAGCCGCTCCAGCACCGTCCGACGCAGCCGCCGCCCCGCCATCGTCGTCACCTCGAACGGCACCGCCACCAGCGCCAGCGGCCCCACCATCACCAACTGCAGCGGCAACACGTCCGGGCTCCACGGGTGAGGCAGCATCGCGCCCATCTCCAGCACGATGGGCTTCTCCCCCTGACACGGCGTGGTGGTGAGCGCGCAGGTGAACTGGCTCCACAGGTCATGGATGACGGCGCACGACGCGCCCTCCACGCCATAGCCGGGCCCGTCCTCCGCGCCCGCCAGCATCGACAGCCCAATCGCCGCGGGACACGTGCGGCGCGGCTTCCCATCCGTGTACGCGGGCGCCACGTCCACCGCGTCCATCTTCACGAAGGTGTGCCGGAAGTCCACGCCTCCTCGCAGCGGCGTCGTGGCCCGGGCCCACAGCCGCGCGGCGAAGTCGTGCTGCTTGCGCGCGGACAGCTCCGTGTCCTCGAAGTCGTCGGCCCCACCGCCCTTCGTGCCACCCAGGATGTTGGGCGTGACATCCCCCGCGTTCGCCTGCGCGAAGGCCGCGACGAACGTGTCTCCCTTGTCGTGCGCCTTCTCGAACCAGTACGAGGCCAGCCCCTTGTTGTCCCCGCTGATGAGGTGGTTGTCGTTGCCCATGGACGTCGCGTGCACGGCGAACCAGTTGATGAGCCCCACGTCGCCTCCCTCCGCTCGCGTCAGCCGCAGCAGCGTCATCCGCGTGTCCACGTCGTGGAGATAGCGGGCGCGCTCGGAGGGCGGGTTGAGCCGGTAGGCCTCCGGTGAGCGGTTGCGGCTGGCCCCCACGAGCTCCCCCGCCTCCAGCCGCAGCGTCCCCTCGCCCAGCCGCGAGTGGGCCCGGGCAATCGACGTGACGATGCCCGAGACGATGGCCTCGAAGTTCTGCGGCACGAAGCCGAACGTCGTCAGGTTGTACAAGGTGTGGTGCGAGAAGCCGCCCGGCCCCGAGTGCGTGTGCGTGGCGCCGAGCAGCACGTTGTCATTCGAATACACGGCGCCGAAGCGGGCGCGCAGCCGCTCCACCACCTGCGTCTTCACCGCCTGGAACATCATCCCCAGGTCCGCGCTGACGATGGCCACCCGGCGCCCGTTGCACGGCGAGACGATGACGAAGGCCCGCGAGCGCAGCCGCTGGTGCAGCCCCGCGGTCTGCTGCGAGAGCTGCCCGTAGCCCATCATCCCCACCTCCGCGGCGGGGCCGGTGATGTCCCCCAGGCCCGCGCCCACCAGGAAGCGCGTGTTGCCCTCGCAGTCCCTTGGCCCCATGCCCGGAGCGGCGCCCCAGGCCACCGTCCCCCAGACCAGGACCCATGCCAGCACCAGCCGGACCGGGTGTACGCGCATGCCTTCCTCCAAGGCGCCCGAGGTCGCCTTCGCCAGGGTGGAGCCTCGTCATAAGGACTCGCGCGTCCGTCCGCCCCCGTCCAGCCACTTCGCGTCGGGGGACGACACTCCGCCCCACCGCCACACGCAATCCGCACTGCCAGTGCAACCCAATGGCAGTCATGGGGACCCCACCGGGCCCCACCCGTACCTGACCCGCGCAGGGCCTACCTGCGGCAATCCCTGAGACGCCCGCACGTCCGCGGACCCCGCCCGTATCCGACCAGGAGTCCACACAAGCCCCCGTGGGCTCAGGGCTTTCAACCGCGAACACTCCACCCCGCACCGCGACGCATGGATGGAATTATCAGCAGACACTGCAAATCAATAACAGCCAACATTCGTCGCCAGGAATCCCATATTCGGCGGGAATGCGCTTTACTGCGAGTGAACCCTCGATATATCCCGGGGCAGCGAAACCCAGCAGCCCCAGCCTCCAGGAGCGAGCCATGAAGCGACTGTCGTATCTGGTTGTCCTCGCGTGCGCGGTGCTTTCCACGACGGCGTCGGCGCAGCTGTCCACGCGCTGCTTCACCGACGACCAGCTCACCACGTACACGCTGTCCCAGGGTCGCAACAACTGGTCCTTCAAGTGCGGCTACATCACCCAGGCGAAGCGGGACTTCCTGAACTCGGAGGGCGAGTACCAGGTGTACGCGAGCGGCTGTTACTCCTTCGCCGCCACGGGCCCGACGGCCACGTGCACCTTCTTCATCCCCGCGGACGAGAACGCGCCGTGCATCGCCGGGCTGGTGAAGCTGGGCACGTGCGTGACGGGTTGCTACACGGCCCAGGAGAAGGTGTCCTTCGGGGGTGAGTACTGGCCCATCGCGGACGCGTATGCGTCCGGCGTGCGCACGGTGACGGCGCTCACGAAGGACGCGTCACTGGTGGCGCCCACCACGGGCGAGCAGGCCATCCGCGCCTTCGTCGCCGGCGACACGGTGGAGGACGTGTTCGCGCTGCAGACGGTGGACGGCCGCCGCGTGGAGGTGACGTCCGAGCACCCCATGGTGCTCGCCACTGGTGAGATGGTGAAGGCCAAGACGCTCCAGGCCGGCGACGTGCTGCTCGGCGTGCGCGGCGAGAAGGTGGAGCTCCAGGACGTCTCCGTCTTCCGCTACGAGGGGACCACCTGGAACGTGCAGCCGCTCAGCAAGGAGAAGATCGAGAACGTGCTGGACGTGGAGGGCCTGCTGACGGGCTCGGTGCGCTTCCAGAACGAGTGGGCGGACGACCACTACCGGCTGTCGGTGCGTGACGAGGCCAGCGTCGACGGCCTGTAGTCACACGCAGACCCTGTCTGGACCTGCGCGAGGGCCCCCCAGGGGGGGCTCGGGTCGGGGCTCTCGCGCTTCATCGTGCTCGTCACCTCACGACAAGGACGCCATGCGAAGCATCCCAGGATGGTCCGCGCAGCCGCTGGCAGGTGTTCTCACGCGGGTGGTTTGGGGGCTGTGGGCGCTCGGAGCGCTCGGCTGTGGCCCCACGGTGGAGCCGGAGGACGCGCTCGACGCGCAGTCCCACCCGTTCGTGCCCCTGTGGCCCGAGGGTGACTTCTCCGCGCGGGTGACCCGCTACGACTACGACTTCGCCACGCAGACGGGCGAGGCGAAGTCCACGCTGTACCTGGACGTCGCGCCGCCGGGCGGTGACTGCTTCGTGGTGAACGCGCCCCAGGGGATCACCGGACTGCGCTGGAACGACGCCGAGCCGACCCGCTCGGAGTCCACCGAGCAGGGCATCCGCGTCTGCGGCCGCGGCCAGTTCGCGGGCCAGGTGAAGCTGGAGGCGCGCTACACGGTGCCCCTGGAGACGTACGACTTCACCCAGGTGGGCTTCTCGCGCCGCGCGGACAGGGGCGGCAACACCTTCTCGTATCTCTTGAGCTGGGTGGAGTCGTGCGACCGCTTCGGCCCATGCGACGACCGCACGGACCAGCTCACGCAGTACGTCTTCACCGTGAAGCACGCGACGGGCGAGCGGGTGCTGTGCCCGGGACAGCTGACGCGCCCCGACAGCACCACCACGAAGTGCACGCTGACCGGGCTCACCAAGGCCCCCACGTACTCGTCCTTCGCGGTGGCCTCCAATCCCGCGTGGCGCTCGAGCACGTTCACCGAGCAGTCCAGCAAGTTCAAGGTCGTCTTCCACGAGGTGGCCGGCGGCAAGCTCGCGTCGTCGCTGGTGGCCGCGGACGTCAAGGCGTACCTCAACTGGGTCATCGGCGAGCTGGGCCCGCTGCCGTACGGCACCGAGCTGCGCGTGGCGGGCGCGCCCACCGAGTGGCTGGGCGTGGAGCATCCCGCCAACCTCATCCTGCGCGAGGACCTGCCGGACCTCCGGCGCGACTACGCGAACATGACGATGCACACGCTGATGCACGAGGTGGTGCACCAGTGGGCGGGCAACCGCACCACGCTGTCGAGCCCGTTCGACTTCGTGTGGAAGGAGGCCATCGCCGAGTACCTCACGTACCGCTACGAGCGCCTGGGCCGCCCCGCGGGTGAGGCCGAGCAGACGCGCGCGTACTGGGACCGGCTGGCGCGCACCGCCGCGTACTACCCGCAGCCCGAGGACGACCCGGCCCCCGTCTTCCTCTCCTTCGCGTCGGACGTCTACGGCACCGGGCCCATGCTCCTGTTCCTCCAACTGGAGCCGCTGCTGGGCGAGAACATCGTCCTGCAGGCCATCAAGAACTTCCTGTCCGTCCCCGGGGACCGGAGCGTCGCGGACCTGCGCGTCGCGCTGGAGCAGGCGTCCGGCGAGGACCTGGGGCCGTACTTCGACGCGTGGGTGTATGGCGGCGGAGACCCGGACTGGCCCTTCTTCGAGGTGAGCCATGCGCTGGAGGACGGCGAGCTGACCCTCACCGCCGTCCAGCGCTCCGTGTCCGGCACGCGCTACCCCGTCTCCGTGGACGTCCTCGTGGAGGGCGCCACCGAGCGCAGGCTCGTGACGTTGAACTACGGGCTGTCGCCGCAGTCGGACACGCTGAGCGTGACGGTGCCCTTCCCGGAGCCGGTGGTGCAGGTGACGGTGGACCCCGAGAACCGCGTGGTGAACCGCCGCTTCCTCGGACTCGACGCCGAGCCGGCCCCCGCGCGCTGGCTGTTCTGATTCCTTCCAGGAGTGGAGCCATGAACGGACTTCCCGCCGACAATCCCCGGCCCCCAGCTCCCCGACGCTGGCGATGGATGGGACCGGGCCTCGCGCTCGTCGTGCTCGGAGGCACGGGCCTGTATGCGCTCGTCCATCCGCGCTCACCCTC
>NZ_SRLW01000340.1:0-10223 GCF_006518215.1 Myxococcus sp. AB025B | reverse complement strand
CCCTTTCCGCATCCCCCGAGCAGCACCCCCGCCACCAGCAGGCACCACCACTGCGTCACGAGTCGAGTCTTCACCTGCGCACCTCTTCGAACTGGCACAGATAATACGGGGAAGTCTGACATCCCTGCGTTGAAAGAATGTGGCAGTACTGCATCTGCCTGGCGAACGACAAGGCGGCCACGTGGGTCTTGGAGTCTGGGAAAACGGGAGGGGAGGTGCGGGCCGGGGCCGCGTCGTCGGGGGCGGCCTTTGCTACGGTGGCCGCTTCCATCCATGAAACGACTGCTCCTGTCCATGGCCCTCGCGGCCAGTGTCCTCGTCCTGGTGCTGGTGGTGCGGACGTTGTCCTTCACCTCGCGGCAGGTGGCGCCGGCGGCGATGGAACCCCTGACGGTGGACGCGGACGCCGCGGCGGCGCGGCTGGCCGGGGCGCTGCGGCTCAAGACGGTGGCGGCCTCGGAGGGGGTGCCCGCGGAGGACGCGGCCTTCGCGGCGCTGCATGCCTACCTGGCGGAGCACTTCCCGCGCGTGCACGCGGAGCTGAAGCGCGAGGCGGTGGGGGCGCACTCGCTGCTCTACACGTGGCCGGGGACGGACGCGTCGCTTCCACCCATGCTGCTGGTGGGGCACCTGGACGTGGTGCCGGTGGCCCCCGGGACGGAGGCGTCCTGGGCGCATCCTCCGTTCGCCGGCGTGGTGGCGGACGGGTTCGTGTGGGGGCGCGGCGCGCTGGATGACAAGAGCAGCGTGCTGGCGCAGCTGGAGGCGGTGGAGGCGCTGCTCGCCGCGGGGGAGAAGCCCCGGCGCACGGTGATGTTCGCGTTCGGCGGGGACGAGGAGGTGGGGGGCCTGAAGGGCGCGGTGGTCATCGCGGCGCTCTTGAAGGAGCGGGGCGTGCGGCTGGAGTCCGTGCTCGACGAGGGCGGCGTCATCATGTCCGGCACGGTGCCTGGGGTGAGCGCCCCGGTGGCGCTGGTGGGCACGTCCGAGAAGGGCTTCACCAGCGTGGAGCTGAAGGTGAAGGGGGAGGGTGGGCACTCGTCCATGCCGCCGCCCCGCAGCGCCGTGGGGGTGTTGGCCCGCGCGGTGGCGAAGGTGGAGGACTCGCCCATGCCCGCCCGGCTCGAGGGGGGCAGCCGCGAGCTGTTCCTGCGCGTGGGCCCGGAGATGCCCTTCGGCATGCGGCTGCTCTTCGCCAACCTGTGGCTCACCGAGCCGCTCGTGGTGCGCCAGCTCACCCAGAAGCCCACCACCAACGCCGCGGTGCGCACCACCACCGCGGTGACGATGTTCCAGGGCGGCGTGCGCGACAACGTGCTGCCCACCAGCGCCCGCGCGGTGGTGAACTTCCGCATCCTGCCCGGCGACAGCGTGGACGGGGTGCTCCAGCACGTGCGCTCGGTGGTGGATGACTCGCGCGTGGAGCTGGGCACGCTGGCGTTCCAGAGCGAGCCGTCCCCCGTGTCGCGCACGGACACGGAGGCCTTCGGCCACCTGGAGCGCACGCTGCGGCAGGTGTTCCCGGAGGTGGTGGTGTCCTCCTACCTCAACGTCGCCGCCACCGACTCCCGCCACTACGTGGGGCTGAGCGACAACGTCTTCCGCTTCTTCCCCGTGCACCTGCGCGCCGAGGACCTGGCGCGCGTGCATGGCAAGGACGAGCGCATCGCCGTGACGGCGCATGCCCAGGCCGTGCGCTTCTACGCGCAGTATCTCCGCAACGCCGCGCGCTGAGACATGGCTGAGACATGGGCCCTCCCCCTCGGTGGGGGCCTGTATCGCCACATGGACGCGGATGTGTGTCCGAGATACGAAATCAGGCGATTCAGTCCACTCTTCCTGCACATCTGCGCAATTCCTGCATTTTCACGCGGTGTGCGGGAGTGAGAAATCGCAACCGCGTTGACACGCACCGCGCGCACTTCCAGCATCGGGGGTCATGGTGACCGTCCCCTCTGCAGGAAAGCGCCTCGCGGGTCTCGTACTCGCCTCTCTTCTCTTCTCGTTGATCGCATCCTCATGTGGAGGCGGTGGTGGTGATGGCAAGCCGGATGGCGGCGGTGGGGGCAATGAGGATGCCGGCCCCACCCAGCCGTGTGACGGCGGCACGTGTCCTGTCGAGAACTGCGGCAACGGCACCCTCCAGTCCGGGGAGACGTGCGACGACGGCAACAAGGTGAGCGCCGACGGGTGCTCGGCCACGTGCACCCTCGAGGAGGGCTGGGCGTGCAACACGCCGGGCGAGCCGTGCGTGAAGGTGGTCGGGTGCGGCAACGGCAAGGTGGAGGCGGGCGAGCAGTGTGATGACCGCAACGTGTCCAGCGGCGACGGCTGCAGCGAGACGTGCACCGTGGAGCAGGGCTGGAACTGCCCGTCGGCGGGTGGCCGCTGCCACGCCGCGCAGTGCAACGACGGCTTCAAGGTGGGCGAGGAGGAGTGCGAGGACGGCAACACCACGAACGGTGATGGCTGCAGCGCGGAGTGCCGCCTGGAGGAGGGCTGGAAGTGCCCGACGGTGGGCGCGGCCTGCTCGAAGACGACCTGCGGCGACAACCTCGTCGAGGGCACCGAGGAGTGCGACGACGGCAACAAGGACATGGGCGATGGCTGCTCGGCGGCGTGCAAGCGCGAGCCGCGCTGCACCAATGGCGTGTGCCAGGCGACGTGCGGCGATGGCATCATCCTGCCCAACGACACCTCCGAGGAGTGCGACGACGGCAACGCCCGCTCGGGCGATGGCTGCTCGGCCACGTGCAAGCTGGAGACGGGCTACGTGTGCCAGGTGGTCCAGACGGATCCCCCGGCCTCGCTCGACCTGTCCGCCGTCTTCCGCGACTTCCGCGGGTATGACCTGCCGGCGGATGGCGCGCTGCCGCGCGGTCACATCGACTTCGAGAACGGGAACGCCGGCGAGCGCGGCATCGTGAAGGCGCAGCTGGCCACGACGCTGGAGGGCATCCCGGGCAAGACGTTCCCGGGTGGCAAGCCGGAGTACGCCAAGACGGGGCAGTCGTCCGCCACCACCCACGGCGCGACCGCCTTCCACCAGTGGTACACGGACCACGCGAACATCAACAAGACCATCGTCGGGACGCTCAAGCTCAACCGCCAGGCCGCCAATGGCTCGTACGTGTTCGACAGCGACCGGTTCTTCCCGCTGACGAACCACCCGGACAGCTGGGTGGCCGCGGGCAAGGAGCCGCTGCGCGGCGACAACGGACAGCCCTCCCAGCAGCACAACTTCAGCTTCACGAGCGAGGTCCGGTACTGGTTCCAGTACAAGGGCACCGAGGTGCTGCTGTTCCGCGGTGACGACGACGTGTGGGTCTTCATCAACGGCAAGCTCGCGCTGGACCTGGGCGGCGTCCACGGTCCGGAGAACGGCACCGTCACGGTGTCGCAGCAGGCCGCGGCCCTGGGCCTGACGGTGGGCGGCATCTACGAGGTCGTGGTGTTCCAGGCCGAGCGCCACACCTCCGGCTCGTCGTACCGGCTGACGCTCAACAACTTCGAGACCCGTCGCACGGTGTGCAACGCCACGTGCGGCAACGGCGAGGTGGACGAGGGCGAGGAGTGCGACGACTTCGTCAACGCCGGTGGCTACGGCAAGTGCGCGCCCGGCTGCGTCTGGGGCCCGCGCTGCGGCGACGGCATCCCGCAGACGGCGCCTCCGGCCAACGAGGAGTGCGACGACGGCAACACCACCAGCGGCGACGGCTGCAGCGCCACGTGCAAGTCGGAGATCGGCTGAGTCGTCCGATGTGACGGGCCGCTCCGGGCTCGAGTGCCCGGAGCGGCTCACCGCCTCGCGGGAGGATTTCCCGCGAGGTCCCCGTCGGCGGGTGCGAGTCGTCCCGTGGCCCTGGGGCCGGGATGACCGCGCCGCCCGGTGGGGAAGCAGGCAGGCCCGCGCTCCCAAGTGGGATGCTCACGCGAGGCCGTCTGGTATCTTCGCGCCCGACTTCATGGCGCCCTCCGTCCTCCTCCGTCTGTCGCTGCTGCTGTCGCTGGTGCTGGCCGTCCCGGCCGGGGCCGCGAGCGCGCGGAGCACGCCGCCTCCCGCCGACGAGGTGATGGGCGTGCTGCGGCGGGTGGAGACGGCGCGGGTGCGTGGGACGCTGCGCGTGCTCGACAGCGAATTCGAGGAGCTGACGCGCGCCCAGCCCAGGAGCGTGATGCCGCGCGTGTACCGCGCCTGGCTCGCGTTCCCCGCGGACACCAGCTGGAACGAGCTCAAGGCCCTGTCCTCGCTGGAGCCGGAGAACCCCTGGCCGCACCTGGGCATGGGGCTCATCTACATCCGCTGGGGGCTCTTGTCGGAGGCGCGCGCGCCGCTGGCCGCCGCCCGGCGCGTGTCCCCCGACTTCGCGCCCGCCCTGTGGGGTGAGGGGCTGCTGCTCCAGGCGGAGGGCAAGCCCGCCCAGGCCGAGGCGCGGCTGCGCGAGTCGCTCTCCAGGCTGGACGCGCCCCAGGCCCGCACGGCGCTGGGGTTGCTGCTGGCCGCGAGCCCGGGGCGCGAGGCCGAGGCCCGCGCGGAGCTGACGCGCTCGGTGGAGGCGTGGCCGGAGCAGCCCGAGGCCCTGCGCAAGCTCGCCTCGCTGGCCCAGGCGGCCAAGGACGTGCGCGCCGCCGCGACGGCGGGCGAGAAGCTGGTCGCGCTCAAGCCCGCGGACCGCGAGGCGCATCGGCTCCAGGCGGAGCTGTGGCTGTCCGCGTCGGAGAAGGACAAGGCCGCGCGCTCGCTGGAGCGCTACGTGGAGCTGGGCGGCGCGGACGTGGCGCCCCTGGCGCTGCGCGCGCGGGTGTACGCGGAGCTGGGGCGCGCGGCGGACGAGGAGAAGGCGCTCGCGCGGCTCATCGAGGTGGAGCTCAAGGACCCCGAGCCCCTGCTGCGGCTGTCCGAGCTGGCCGGGGCGCGAGGGGATGCGGCCGCGAGCGAGGCCTTCCTGGTGAGCGCCTCGGAGCGGGCGCCGGCGCGCTCGGACCTCCACGTGCGCCGCGCGCGGCTGTGTCTCAAGCAGGAGCGCTGGCGGGAGGCCCTGGTGTCCTACCGCGCCGCGCTCGCCGCGCCGGAGCGCAAGGTGCCCGAGGCCGAGGCGGAGACGGCCGAGCTGGTGCGGCGCTTCCGGCTGCCCGCGACGCCCGCCAAGGGGGTGCCGGATAGAATCTACGCCCGCGTGTCCCTGGGCCTGGTCGCCATCTACATGGAGCGGCTCAAGGAGTCACCGGAGCTCAAGGGCAACCTGAAGCTCCAGGTGCAGGTGGACGAGACGGGCAAGGCCACGCAGGTGAAGGTCCTCTACGACAGCCTGGAGGACCCGCTCGTCGCCGGCCACGCCTACTTCGCCTTCCTGGACGCGCAGTACCCGCCCGCGAAGGACGAGCCCATCTTCCAGTACGTCTTCCGGCCGCCGAAGTAGCCGCCGGAAGACGCGGGCCTGGAATCCGGGCGCCACTCACTCGTCGTCGTTCATGCCGCTGCCGCCGTAGCCCTGCGAGGAGCCGCGGGCCTTCTCGAAGTCGGCGCGGGCCTGGCGCTCCTCGCCCAGGCGCACGTCCACCTGGCGCTGGGCCTCCTCCGTCTTGCGCTGGGCGTCGGCCACCGCGCGGGTGAACTCGGCGTCGGACATCTCCTTGGCGCGCACGTCATCGCTGTTCTTCAGCGCCTGCAGCTCCGCCTGGCGCAGCTGGGCCTCGGACAGCTCCAGCTCCGCCTGGCGCAAGTCCTTGCGGGCCTTCTGCGTCTCCACGGCGCGCTGGCGCCAGGCCGTCTGGGCGCGGGCCGCCTGGTACTTCGCCTCGGTGGTCCTCAGGTCCTTCTGGGCCTGGGTGATGTTGGCTTGCTGACCGGTGGCGCGGGCGGCCTCGAGCGCCGTCTGGTTCGCCTCGTGGGAGAGCTTGGCCGCCTCCTCGTTGCGCCGGGAGACCTCCACCGCGCGCTCGGCGTCCTTCACCGCCACCTCGGCGCGGGTGACCTCGTCCTGGGCCTTGCGGCGCTCGGCCTGGGCGTTGCGGACGTCGCCGAGCTGGCTTTCGGGGACGCGCGCCAGCCAGGACTCGTCCACCTGCTTCTTCGCGGATTGGGATGAGCTGCACCCGCCGAGCACCAGCGCCGTCCCCAACACCACTCCCGCCAGAACCCGATGCTTCCTCGTCGACTGGAACATGAATTCCTCCTGACCGTGCGTATCGTCGCTTGCTCGACACGGTAGGCACTCGACGACGGCGAGGCAGGAGGCATGGTGCGACACCCGACGCGGGCCTTGACGCGCCCGCTCGGGGGACGGGCGTGGAGGAGGGCGGCTCGTGTGGCCGCCTGCTCAGTGCTTCTCGAGGATGACGGCGTAGAACTCGATGCCCACGCCCTCGCGGTCCTCCTCGGTGATGTGGCCCACGGGCAGGCCCAGGAACTCCCGCACCGTCATCACCCCGCCGGGCCCGGGAGACCAGGGGCCGCACAGGTCCAGATACTCGCGCAGCGAGTAGAGCTGGAAGGACTCGCCCATCTTCTGGAACATGCCGACGAACTGCTCCCACTTCGGCGTGCTCAGCCCGGGCGCCTTCGTCTCGAAGGTGGCGAAGAGCTTCGAGCCGGGCGCGGCCCAGTCATACAAATCCTTGAAGAACCTCCGGTTCTCCTCCGAGGAGAGGAACACGGTGATGCCATTGGCGCCGAAGGCCACGCGCCGCTCGCCGTCCAGGAACGCGCGCACGTCGGGCCGCCGCAGGAAGTCGCCCGCGGAGCGGATGTCGCATTCCATGTAGCGCGTGCGCGGATTGTCGCCGAGCAGGTGCTTGCCGGTGGCGATGGTGAGCGGGTTGATGTCGGTGTAGAGCACCTTGGCGTCGGGCAGCACCGAGTGGATGTGGTCGCCCGTCGGCAGGCCCGAAGCGAAGTCCACCCAGTGGTCGAAGCCGTCCGCGGACAGGCGCAGCGCGGCGGTGCGCAGGCAGCTTCGGAGCATGCGCAGCCACTTCCGGGTGGAGGGCACCAGCGAGAACATGAACTCGGCGGCCTGTCGGTCCACCTCGAAGTGGTGGGTGCCGCCCAGCGTGTAGTCGTAGATGCGGGCCGCGTCGGGCACGTGGGGGTTGACGCCCGGGATGCGGGAGAGCTCCTGGTTGTCCATCCGTCGCTCGCTCCTCGTGGGATAGGGGGTTGCGCGGCGCTCAGGGGCGCCAGACTTCGGAGGTCGTCTCCGGCGGGCTGTCCGGTGCGGCGCGGGTGGTGCCCACCACCAGGTATGCGCCATCGCCCAGGGGGGCGACGCGGTGGCCCGCGCGGCCGAGGGCCAGCGGTGTCCCCGGGCTCCACAGGCCCGTGGCCGGGTTCCAGAGCTCCACGTCGGGGGTGGCGCCGTACGTCGTCGACTCCAGGCCTCCGGACACGGCGGCGCGTCCGTCCGGCAGCGCGGTGAGCGCGAAGCTGGAGCGGCCCAGGGTGAGCGGCGCGATGGCGCTCCACTGCTCGGTGGCGGGGTCGAAGAGCTCGGCGCTCGTGAGCAGCGTGCCCTGGTGCCAGCCACCCACGACGAGGACGCGGCCGTCGGCGAGCGTGACGCCGGCCGCGTCGTCGCGCGACGCGGTGAGCGGATGGGGCGCGGTCCTCCACGTGCGCGTGGCGGGCTCGTAGACCTCGGTGCTCATGTCGAGCGGCGGGGCCAGGTGCTGTCCCTCGATGATGGCGAAGCCGAAGCCGTTGTCGCGTCCCCCGGCGATGACGACGCGGCCCAGGCTCACGCAGACCGGGCCGACGTGGAAGAGGCGGACCGTCTGGCCCGCGGGCTCCCAGTCCGAGGCGCCGGGCCGCAGCAGCTCCGCGCGCGTGCCCCTCTCGAGGTCATGGTCGTGGTCCGAGCCCAGCACCAGCACCGCCCCGTCCTCGAGCAGCAGCGCGACGGGGTGCGAGCGTGAAGCCCGCATGGGAGGGCCGGGGACGAAGCGCAGCGCGTCCGGCTCCCAGAACACGGTGCTGGCCAGGTCCGGGTGGGCATTGTCGCGGCCGCCCACGAGCAGCACGCGCCCGTCCGGGAGCGCCACCGCCGCGTGGTCATGCCGGGGCTCCGGCAGGGGCGCGGCCTCCCGCCATTCCTGACGGAGGGTGTCCCAGAGGAAGGCGCTGGCGGAGGTCCTGGGCGTGGAGCCGCCCCCCTCGGCGTGCCAGCCCTGTCCGCCGGTGAGCAGCGCGCCGCCGGCCACGGGCGTCAGGCCAAAGCCCTCCAGCCAGAGCCCCGGGGCGGGAACACGTCGAGTCGCCGTGGACGGAGGGCCGCCAGTCATGGCGCCATCGTACGCCGTCCGCGCCGCGCCGCGCCTGCCACCGGGGAGGTCCACGGTGACCTGGAGACAGTCGCCGTCCGGGGGGCTGGCTCTGGGAATGACAACCTGGGAGGGCGGCCGGGACGAGGGTGTCCTGGGCAATGGCTTGTTCCGCATGCGTGTCTGGTGATTCTCTGGGGCCCGCATCGCTCCGGGGGGGAAACATGCGCCGTGCGCCACGAGATTCCGCCGAGGCCGTCTTGTCCTGGCGGGGCACGTCCGTCTCGGGACGGGGCCCATGACAGGCATTGCGTGAGACGTCGTCTGGAAAAGGGGGGAGTCATGCAACACATCGGGAGAGGTGTGTCGGGGCTGCTGGCGGGGTGCGCCTTGCTGTGCGTGGCGCTCCTGGGCGCCTGCTCGGAGCGGGGGGCCGCGAGCGTGGAGGGGCGCCTGGGCGGCGGTGCCCAGGCGGTGGAAGGGAGTGCCCGACAGCGGACGGTGCTGGCGGGGCGGCATCACACGCTGGCGATGCGTTCGGACGGCCCGGTGTGGGCGTGGGGCAAGAACGAGGAGGGCCAGCTGGGCCTGGGGAACACCACCGCGAGCCTCGTGCCCACGCTGGTGCCGGGCCTGACGGGCGTGGCGGCGGTGGTGGGCGGGGGCCAGCACTCGCTGGCGACGAAGGCCGACGGCACGGTGTGGGGCAGGGGAGACAACGGCGCCAGCCAGCTGGGCGACGGCACGACGGCGTCGCGGTGGGCGCCGGTGCAGGCGGTGAGGCTGACGCAGGTGGGCGCGCTCGCGGCGGACCATGCGCGCTCGCCGCGCGCGGGAGGTGTGGGGGCCTGGGGCGACAGCGCCCAGGGACAGCTGGGCACGGGCCCGTCGACGGTTCGGGCCTCCCCCGCGAAGGTCTGGTAGCGCGCCGCGCCGCACGTGACGCGGGAGGGCGTCCTTCGCGCCCTCCCTCGAGAACTCCGCGCCCCGGTGGGCCCGGATGCAGCGAGTACGTCGTCGGGCAGTCTGGAACGGGGGTGTCCCATGGAACGTGTCGCGAGGCGTGTGTCTGGATTCCTGCTGTGCCTGTTGTGGTGGGCGGGCTGTGTCGAGCCCGGGGCGTCGTCCTTCACCGGCGAGCTGGGCACCGTGCGCGCCAGGGAGGGGGCCTCCCGGCAGGGCTCGGTGCTGGCGGGACGGCATCACACGCTGGTGTTGAGGACGGACGGCACCGTGTGGGCATGGGGTGGCAACACCTTCGGCCAGCTCGGCAACAACTCGACCCGCCCCAACCCGATGCCCTCGCGCGTCTGGCGCCTGTCGAGCATCCGCGCCATTGGCGTGGGGGAGCAGCACTCGCTCGCGCTGGGCGTGGACGGGACGGTGTGGTCCTGGGGCTGGAACAACAACGGCCAGCTGGGCGATGGGACGACGACGTCGCGCCCGGTGCCCGCGCGAATCCCGAACCTGACGAACGTGGTGGCCATCGCCGCCGGCTTCACCCACTCGATGGTGCTCAAGTCGGACGGCACCGTGTGGGCGTGGGGGCTCAACGCGACGGGGCAGCTCGGCGATGGAACGACGGTGCGCAAGCTGTCGCCCGTGCAGGTGCAGGGGCTGCCGGGCGCGGTGGCCATCGCCGCGGGCAACGTGCACTCGCTGGCGCTGACGGCGGATGGGCGGCTGTGGACGTGGGGTGGCAACGCCGACGGGCAGCTCGGCACGGGCAACCAGACGCCCCGCTCGCTCCCGGGCGCGCTGGCGAGCATGACGGGCATGGTGTCCGGGCTGTCGGGTGGAGGCTCGCATTCGATGGTGCTGAAGACGGACGGCACCGTGTGGGGCTGGGGGAAGAACGACGATGGCCAGCTGGGCCTGGGGAACACCACCGCGAGCCTGGTGCCGGTGCAGGTGCCGGGCCTCACCAGCGTCTCCGCGGTGGTGGGGGGCGGGCAGCACTCGGT
>NZ_SRLW01000033.1:0-48621 GCF_006518215.1 Myxococcus sp. AB025B | reverse complement strand
CCAACAGCCCCACCGACCACCCATCGAACACGATGTGATGCACCACCCACACCAGCACGTGTTCTTCCTCCCCCACCCTCAACACCTTCGCCCGCAGCAGCGGCCCTCGCTCCAGGTCGAACGGACGCCGAGCCTCCTCCTCCACCTTCGGCAGCACCTCCGCGGCCGCCACCTCCTCCACCTCCAGCCACAGCTCCACCTCGTCGTGGATCCGCTGCACCGGCTTCCCGTCCACCTCGCCGAAGGTCGTCCTCAGTGACTCGTGCCTTCGCACCACGTCACGCAGCGCGCCCTCCAGCGCTCCCACGTCCAGCCGGCCCGTGAGCCGCACCGCGAAGGGCGCGTTGTAGGACGTCCCGCCCGCGTCGAGCTGCGAGAGGAACCACAGCCGCTGCTGCGCGAAGGACTGCTCCGCCACGCCGCCATGCGGCTGGTGCGTCAGCGGAGGCCGACGGCTCGTCCGCTCCGGCTTCGTGGTGATGGACGGCGCGCTCCGCATCATCACGCCACTCGAATCGTGGGCCGAGGCCCCTCCGGCGCCCCCTGCCCGGGCTGCCCCTGCTGCTCCGGCAAGAGCAGGTCGTACGGATTCATCGCGTCACCGGCCAGGCACTCCAGCTCCACGTCCAGCCCCAAGCCGTGGCGTCGCGCCAGCTCGATGAGCACGCCCGTCACCGCCTCGTCCTCCAACGAGAACCCCGTGGAGTCGAACACCGTGGACCGCTCCCGCCACTCCCCGAAGCGCTCGGGATGCTGGACGACCTCGATGATGCCCGGGCCAATCTGCTCGGGCCGCAGCTGCTGACACTCGCCCTCCACCAGCGCCTGCGGCAGGAAGTCCGGACACACCAGGCTGCGCTCCAGCAGCGAGCGCGGCAGCTCCAGCTTCCCCGGCAGGTCCGAGCCCACCGCGTTGACATGCACCCACGGCTTGAGCCGCCCGTCCTCCAACACCGGCCCCTCTCCCACGCCCACCGACGTCACCGTGCACACGATGTCCGCCTCCGCCTCCACCGCCTCCAACGGCGCCGCCCGGACATCCAATCCCAGGAACGCCGCCCGCCCGGCGAACGAGCGCTGCGCCACCGGGTCCACGTCAAAGACAAGCACCCTCTCAATGGAAAACAACCGCGACAGTGCATGCAACTGGGTCACCGCCTGGGCGCCGGCGCCGACCAGCCCCACCACCCGGCTCTCCGGATGTGCCAGGTGCCGGCTGGCGATGGCGGACGCCGCCCCCGTGCGCAGCGCCGTCGCCAGCACCCCGTCCACCAGCGCCGTCAGGTGGCCCGTTGCACAGTCATAGACACTGTTCGTCGCGATGATGGTGGGAACCCCATAGTGTCTGGGATTCATCGGATTGTAGCCGACAACTTTGATGGTGATGGATTCACCCTGCCGCATCACCGGCATCCACTCGAGCACGCCTGTCCGGGCGTTGCGCAGCGTGAAGCCCTCGCGCTGCCGCAGCTCCGTGCGCGCGAGGTCGAACGTTCGGAAAGCCGTCTCCACCGACGCGATGACCCGGTCCATCAGGACATCGATTCCCACTTCGTGCACGAGCCTGCGCAGGTCCGCCTGGGTGACGAGGAGTGTCTTCACGGGCGCTCCTTCAGCCTGGAGATGCGCGCACTCTGCATCAATCCGTGTCACCTGAGAAGACAATCAAAACATTCCGACATCTCTTTACGCACCCAGAAGAATAATCATCCCTGATTGCCCACAACCACACTTGCCGACATTGCACGTTTTACATGAACCACGAACAAGCCCTATCATCGCGAGCCGTGAGCACACGAACGGACGCCGCGACGCTGTCCTGGGGTTGGGTTCGCAATCCCAGGTTCGACCTCTTCTTCATCCTCGGAACGGCGGGCCTGGGGCTCGCGTTCTCATTGGCGGCGCTGGCGCGGCCGTCGCTGTTCCCCGTGCTGTTGATGGTGGACGTGTGGCTGCTCGGCTACCACCACGTGGTGTCCACCTTCACGCGGCTGGGGTTCGACGCGGAGAGCCGGCGTCAGCACCGCTTCCATCTGTGGGTGCTGCCTGGGCTCGTCTTCGCGGCGACGTTCGCCGTGTACCAGGCGGGCGGCGTCTGGCCGCTGATGTCCCTCTACTTCTACTGGCAGGGGTGGCACTACCTCAGGCAGAGCTACGGCGTCAGCCGCATCCTGGACCGCGCCTCGAAGCGGCCGGCGGCGGAGAACCCCGCCACCGCGTGGATGCTCTACCTGCTGCCGCTGGCGGGGCTGCTCTACCGCTCCGCGCAGGGCTCCACCACCTTCCTCAAGCTGGAGGTGCGGATGCTGCCGGTGCCCTGGGAGGCGGCGTGGGCGGCGGCGGCGTGCGCGCTGGTGGCCTTCGCGGCGTGGGCGGTGCTCCAGGCGCGGGCGCTGCGCTCGGGCGCGGGCAGCCCCGCCCAGACGCTCTACCTGGCCACGCACGCGGGCATGTTCACCGTGGGCTACTTCGTCATCCCGAGCCTGGAGACCGGCTGGCTGGGCCTCAACGTGTGGCACAACGCCCAGTACATCCTCATCGTCTGGCTGTTCCACAACCGGCGCTTCAAGGAGCAGGTCAGCCCCGAGCACCGCTTCCTGTCCACGCTGAGCCAGAGCCGGCGGATGCTCCAGTACCTGGTGGTGTGCGTGGCGCTGTCCGCGCTGCTCTACACGTTCATCCTGCGCGGACTGTCGTGGATTCCAGCGGCCAGCCTGCTCATCGTGCAGACGCTCAACTTCCACCACTACATCGTCGACAGCCTCATCTGGAAGGTGAGGCAGCCGGCGGTGCGGCGAAACCTGGGGCTCGCCGCGTGAGGCGCGGGCCAGGAGGGCCGCGAGGGCTTTCGCCCCGCGGCCCCTGGCGTCGGGCTCAGCCGCGAACGCGCAGCACGGAGCGGCCGCCGTAGCGGGCCTGCTTGCCCAGCTCCTGCTCGATGCGGATGAGCTGGTTGTACTTGGCGGTGCGGTCCGCGCGCGACAGCGAGCCGGTCTTGATCTGCCCGCAGTTGGTGGCGACGGCCAGGTCCGCGATGGTCGCGTCCTCCGTCTCACCGGAGCGGTGCGACATGACGGCCGTGTAGCCCGCCTTGTGCGCCATCTCCACCGCGGCCATGACCTCCGACAGCGTGCCAATCTGGTTGACCTTCACCAGGATGGAGTTGGCGATGCCGTTCTTGATGCCGTCCGACAGGCGCTTGACGTTGGTGACGAACAGGTCGTCGCCGACAATCTGAACCTTCGAGCCGATGCGGTCCGTGAGCAGCTTCCAGCCGGCCATGTCGTCCTCGGCCAGGCCATCCTCGATGGAGACGATGGGGTACTTCGCCACCAGGCTCTCCAGGTACTTCACGTGCTCTTCCACGGAGCGCTTCTTGCCCTCGCCCTCGTAGTCGTAGACGCCGTTCTTGTAGAACTCGCTGGCGGCGCAGTCGAGCGCCAGGGCGATGTCCTCGTTCGGCTTGTAGCCGGCCTTCTCGATGGACTTCATGATGAAGTCCAGCGCGGCCTCGGCGGACGTCAGGTTGGGGGCGAAGCCGCCCTCGTCACCGACGTTGGTGCCGAAGCCCGCCTCCGACAGGCCCTTCTTCAGCGTATGGAAGACCTCGGCGCCCATGCGCACCGCCTCGGCGAGCGACTTCGCGCCGACGGGCATGATCATGAACTCCTGGAAGTCGATGGCGTTGTCCGCGTGCGCGCCGCCGTTGATGATGTTCATCATCGGCACGGGCAGGAGGCTGGCGGAGACGCCGCCCACGTAGCGGTAGAGCGGCAGCCCGCGCGCGGCGGCGGCGGCCTTGGCCACGGCCAGCGACACGCCGAGGATGGCGTTCGCCCCCAGCTTGCCCTTGTTGGGCGTGCCGTCGAGCGCAATCATCGTCTCGTCGATTTCGAGCTGCGACTCCGCGTTGAGGCCGCGGACGGCCTTGAACAGCTCGTTGTTCACCGCCGCGACGGCCTTCTGCACGCCCTTGCCGAGGTAGCGGCGCTTGTCGCCATCCCGCAGCTCCACGGCCTCGTGCGTACCGACGGAGGCGCCGGAGGGAACGGCGGCGCGACCGCGGATGCCGTTCTCCAGGATGACGTCCACTTCGACAGTGGGATTGCCGCGACTGTCGATTATCTCACGGCCTACGACACCGACGATTGTAGTCATCGCGCCTTCGTAGCGAAGGGTCCCCAGTGCGTCAAGGAGACAGGGCCCCGAGCGTCCGCCTCAGGCGCTCCGGGCCTCGCGCTCCGCGTGGTACTGCTCGATGGAGAGGTTGCGCACGCGGGAGCGACGCCCCTCCTCGTTGTGCACGTAGCCCACGCTGGCCACGTACGGCTCGATGACGCGAAGCTTCTGCAGCGGCGTCACGATGAGCAGCTGCAGGTCCAGCCGGCGGAACAGCTCCAGGCCGTACGCCGCGGACTCGTCCGAGCCCCGGCCGAAGGCCTCGTCGATGACGACGAAGCGGAACGAGCGCGAGCGCGTCTCGCCCCACTGCAGACCGAACTGGTAGGCGAGGCTCGCGGCCAGCACCGTGTACGCGAGCTTCTCCTTCTGTCCGCCCGACTTGCCGCCCGAGTCCGCGTAGTGCTCGTGCTCCTGGTCGTCCGCGCGCCAGCGCTCGGAGGCGGAGAAGCTGAACCAGTTGCGCACGTCCGTGACGCGCCCGGTCCACTTCGCGTCCGCGTCCGCGGAGCCCTCGCGGCCCCGGAAGCGCTCGATGATGCGCTTGACGTCCAGGAACTTCTGCTCGGAGTAGGCGTCCTCCTCCGCGCCGCCGAGCGTGCCCTCGATGCAGGCGCGCAGGTCCTGCTGGAACTCGCGGATGTCCGCGTCCTGGGTGGGCGACAGCTCCAGGACGATGTAGCGGTCCGGGTTGTAGTCGATGGCCCTCAGCGAGCGGTTGATGGTGTCCACCCGCTCGCGGATGCCGTGCCGCTCCCGGTGCAGCTGCGCCTGGAAGTTGGCCACCTCACGGATGGTGTTCTCGTTGAGCAGGCGCTTGAAGCGCTCCTCGAAGCGAGGCAGGTCGTCCGCGCGCAGCGAGTGGAGCAGCGCCACGTACTCCCCGGCCGACTCCAGGCTCGCGCCCAGCTCCTGCGTCTCCACCGGGAACTCCGCGCGGTAGGCCTGCATCGCGGACAACAGCGCGTCGCGCACCCGCTCCAGCTTGCGCGCCTCGCCGTCGATGCGCGACTGGAGCCGCTCGCGCACCTGACGCTCGCGCTCGTCGCACGCCTCCGCTTCCAGCAGGAGCTCGCCCTGCCCCTCCGCGCACAGCTCGGCCACGCGCGGGAAGCAGGCCCGGATGGACTCAGGGGTCTCACTCGCCGTGCGCTGACACGTCGCCAGCGTCCGCCGCGCCGCCTCCTCCTTCTCCTCCTGCCGTCCCTGACGCTTCTCCACCGCCTTCAGCGCGGTGTCCGTCGCCGCCAGCTCCTTCTCGATGGCGGCGAGCTGACGCTCGAAGCCCCGCAGCACGTCGGACTCGCCCTCCAGCTCGCCCAGCCGCGCCTCCCGGCGCTGGATGTCGCTGGCCACCGAGCGCCAGTCCAGCTCCCGGAAGCTGTCGAACACCGCGAGCTGCCCCAGTTGCTCGGCCCGCTGACTCAGCCGCGCGTGGCGCTGCTCCTGGGCCTCCCACTTCGCCGAGGCCGCCTGGAGGCGCGTTTCCAGGGCCTTGCCCTCCGACTCCAGCGACTGGCGCTTGGAGTCGTTCGTCCAGCCGAGCACCCACTGCGAGCGGTCATCGATGCGCCGCCGGTCGTCCTTCAGGTGTCGCTCGCCGCCCGTCTTCACCTGCCCCGAGCGGGACAGGGCCTGACGCGCGCGCTGGAACTGCTCCGGCGTGTCGCAGCAGGTGTAGTCGAACTGCCGCGCGAGCTGCGCCGAGAGCCATCCGCCCATGTGCGAGCCGGGCTTGATGAGCAGCTTGCCCGGGAGCGAGTCGGGGCGAGGCTCCTGGGGCCTCGCGAGCCCGTCCTCGCGGACGCGGTAGTAGACCCACCGCTCGTTCAAGTGGGTGCGCTCCACCCACTGGCTCACGCGGGGATAGTCCGCGTCCGCCACCAGCAGCGAGGTGCCCAGCGAGTACAGCACGCGCTCGATGGCGCCCGTCCAGTCGCGCGCCTCGTCACGCACGCGCAGCAGCTCACCGGCGAACGGGAGCGCCTCCTCGGACAGCCCCAGGTCCGCGCACAGCCGGGCGCGCAGGTGGAGGAAGCGCGCGGGGATGTTCGAGCGCTGACGGCGCAGCGACTCCAGCTCCACGGCCACGGCCTCGTGCGACTTCTTCAGATCGCGCAGCGCCATGCCCAGCTCGGTGCGCGACTCCTGCACCTCGGCCAGCTCGCGCGCCGCCGCCTCGCGCTGGAGCTGGATGGCGCGCGTGTTGGATAGGAAGAGGTCCAGGTCCGTGGCCGCGGGCAGCCCCACCGACTGGGCCATCCGCGCGTAGCGGTCCGACTTCAGCGCGCGCTCGTCCCGCTCGCGGCGCCGCTGCGTCAGCTCCGCCTTCTCCGTCTCCAGCCGGTCTCCCCCGTTGGCGGAGATGGCCTGCCGCAGCCCGTCGCGCTCCGTGCCCTGCCGCTCGCGCTGCTCGCGAAGCGCTTCCGCCTCCGCGCGCAGCTTCTCGCGCTCGTCGCGCACGCTGGCCAGCCGCTCCTCGAACAGCCGCGCCTTCTGCTCGGAGAACCAGGGTCGGAGCGCCTCCCGACACAGCCGGAGCGCCTCGAGCTCCCGCGCCAGGACCGCGTGGCGCTCGTGGTCCGCCACCAGCGGCTCCAGCCGGCTCACCCTCCGCTTCGCCTGGAGCACGGCCTCATGCGCGCGGTGCAAATCGTCGAAGTGGCCGATGAGCGCCGACAGCCGCGTCTCCACGTCGAAGGGTGGCAGCATGTGGTGGCGCACGAAATCCGTCAGGTTGCCCACCGACTTCATCGACACCGTCTGGAGGAACAGGTCCAGCGCCTGCTCGTTCTCCAGGCCGAAGCGCCGGCGGAACGCGGCCTGATACGGCGGGAAGGTCTCGTGCACCTCGCGCGCGAGCGACTTGAGGCGCTTCTTCAGCGCGTTCAGGTCCGAGCCGATGCGCGAGAAGTGCTCGGCGATGGAGAGCTTCCCGTCCGCCACGACGTAGAGCCGCACCGGCTGGCCCTCCGGCTCCCGCATCCACATCACCTGCACGAGCGTGACGTCCTGCCCATAGCCCTCGTTGTGGAAGTGCGCCAGCAGCACCGAGTACGTCGGCGCGTCACGCAGGTAGACGGGCCGCGAGACCTGCCCCGCGTCGCCGCGCTCGGACTTGTACTGGCCGCGCACGTACGAGCGCAGGTTGCGCTCCTTCGCCTCCGCGCCCGCCGCCTTGTTGTAGGCCAGCTTCTGCGGCGGGACGAAGAGCGTCACCAGCCCGTCCACCAGCGTCGACTTGCCCGAGCCGATGTCTCCCGTGAGCAGCCCGCTCTCCCCATGCAGATCCAGATGCCAGACGTGCTGGTGGAAGGTGCCCCAGTTGTAGACCTCGAAGCGGTGGAGCCGGAACCCCGCGCGCTCGTTGGGCGCGCCGAGGTCCAGCAGGTCCGCCTGGGTGAGGGTTCGCACCGTGCTCATTCCGTGCCTCCTTGTTCCTCGACGAGCCGGACGCGGTACGCCTCCAGCCGCCGTTCGAAGTCCTCCAACCACTGCGCGTCGATGAACGCCTTGAGGATGCGACGCACCTCGAAGGTGTCCTCCTCCTCGCCCAGCCGGCGCACGAAGCCCATGCCCACCGCCCGCTCCAGGTCCTGGTTCACGCGCTCCGCCCAGCGCACCTCGTTGGTGCCCTCCGGGAGGAACAGCCGCACCAGCTCGTGCACCTCGTGGCGCCGCAGCACCAGCCGCGTGCCCCCCGCCGCGGCGTCCACGTCCGCCAGCTTCTTGCGCAGCAGCGCGAGCAACAGGCTCAACCCGTAGCCCAGCTGCCTTCTCGCCACGAGCCGGGGCAGCTCCACGCCGCCCTCCGCCTCCGCGCGCTGGCGCAGGAACGCGTAGCCCTCCGGCTCGTCGAGCACGAGCTTCAAGCCCAGCACGGCCAGCTGCTCGCGCACCTTCGGCTGGAGCTGGAGCAGGGCCTGCCACACGCCCGCGTGCTCGTCGCGGTACACCGCGCCCTTCAGGAGCGAGACGAGCACGAGGGACAGGGTATCGGCGGCATCGGCGGTACGAATCGCGGGGGTCATCATCGGACGAAGAGCACCAGGGGAAGGGAGGCGCGGCGGGTGGCGCCGCTCGCATCGGTCCAGAAGAGGTCCTGCGTGCGCGCGTCATCGACCGAGGCCTTCCGGTCCTCCGACGCGAGGCTCAGGTACGTGACGAGCTCGGCCAGCCCGTGCTGGAGCGGATGCTCGCGCACCAGCTCCGCGAGCGAGACCTGCTCGCGCGCCTGCAGCGCCTCACGCACGTTGAGCCGCAGCCGTGCCTTGTCGATGAACGCGAGGTTGAACAGCGCCTCCGACGGCACGTCGTCGGTCGCCTCCTTCACCTCCTCGTCCGCCATCCGCGCGCGGGCGGGCGGGCCATACAAGGGCCGCTCCAGCGGGAGCTCGAGCGTGGGCGCCAGCTCCTCCAACGACATGAAGCCCTCGCCCGGAGGACGCGCGCGCACCGCCAGCGCGTTGCGTTCGATGCCGCGCAGCACCTGGAGGATGCGGCGGTTCTCCAACCACACACGGTCATCCAGGAAGCGGCGCAGCTGTCCGGACAGTCGCGCCACGGTGCGCTGGGTGTGCTCGCCGGCCTCCAGCCAGTCGAAGTGGATGCGCGGCAGGCGCGCGTCCGGCTGGAGGGATTGAATCGCCGGATGCGACAGCACGCGCTCCAGGTTGCGGGTGAGCGCCTCCTTGCGCTCGGGCGACATGAGGAAGTCCCAGAACGCGCGGAAGCTGCGCCCCTGGTCCGAGCCGTTGATGGCGTCTCGCTCCCCCAGCACCGTCTCCAGGAGCTCGCCGCGCGTCCCCTCCCACGTGGCGATGCGCTCGCGCACCCGACGGTCCAGCGCGTGGAAGCCGTCCTCCAGCGCGCGGAAGTCGGACATCAGGCCGCGCGCCGTGTCGGACATCTGCTGGAAGCGGTCCTTGAGCGCGGACTCGTCCATCAACTCCAGGTGGCCCTCGCGCACGCGGGCTATCTCCTCCTCGAGCTCCGCCTTGCGCTTCTCCAGCTCCGCGAGCCGCGCCTTCGGGTCCACCTCGGTGCCCTCGGTCATCTCCTGGAGCAGGTGGAAGACGGTGAGCAGCCGCGACTCGGTCCCCACGAAAGGCTGCTCGGTCAGCTGGACGAGCCACCGGATGGCGCGCTCCGCCGCGGGCGTCAAATCGAAGTGCGGCTCGTCCATCTCTGGTGGATAGAACTTGCGAAGCCAGCCGGTGCCGTCGGCCGCCCACTCATCGAGATAGGCGCTCGCCGAGCGCGGGAACGCGGCCGCGCCCCGCTGCTCGCGCAGGGCGTGCAGGTGGTCCTCCAGCCGCAGCACCAGCTCCCGCTGGGCGATGGCGCGTGCGTTGGATGCGACGAACACCCGGTGCAGGAAGCCGACGATGAGCGGCGCGTGGTCCGCGACGAGCAACCGCCAGCCGGGGTGTTTCAGACGCAAGGTCTCGAGCGTCGTGAAGTCCATGACGCATCATCCATACACCCCACCTCTGACATGCCCGGGTGACGTCACGGGATGGCTGGATTGAGGGCGCCTGGATGCCCTGCCTGGTTGGCTGCCCACTCGGGCACCGACGTGCGTGCACGGGCCGCAGTCGGCGCGATGACAGACGCCACGCATTCACCGGACGCGTGGCGCGCCAGGCTGGCAGGATGGCGGCCATGAACAAGCTCGCGACGACAGGCTGGCTGCTGGGCGCGCTGCTGTGGGGCGCGTGTGGTTCGGACGACGTGAAGCGGGAGCCGTGCGTCGAGCGCACCGTCTTCGCGCGCTCGCCGACGGGCGACTGCACGTCCTACGCGTCCAGCTGCGACATCCCCGCGGGCTATCGCGAGTGCTGCGGCGGCTTCCTGGGAGGCTGCGTGGCCTCCGGCGAAGATGCGCGCTGCGTCGACGACCCCACCGACTCCTGCACTCCGGGCGCGGGTGGCGCGGACTGTCCGGGCGTCTGCGAATAGCCTTTCGCCAGGCCAGGGCAGACTCCAGATTTCCACGCGTTTCCAGCATTGGTTGTCTCCACGCGATTGGGCATAGTGGCCGGCGAATGTCGGCCCTCGCTCCCTCCGGGCGCCCTCGCCGTCCGTGGCTTCGCTTCCTGCTGCGTCAGACCATCATCGGGTTGACCCGACTGTCCGGGGCGCTCGCCGGGGCCGCCGAGCGGCTGCGCTGGGTGCGCCTGCGCCACACGTGGCTCAAGCCCAGGCCGGGCGACCTCTACATCGCCACCAGCCCCAAGGCGGGGACGACGTGGATGCAGATGATCGTCTACCAGCTCGTCACGCAGGGGCGCGGTGAGTTCGAGCACATCAACCAGGTCTCACCCTTCCTGGAGCAGCTGGTCCGCGACGCGAAGGCGGAGGCGCTGCTGGACGGGCTGCCGTCGCCGCGCATCATCAAGACGCACCTGTCCTACTCGCAGCTCAAGCCGCCCCGGGACAGCCGCATCCTGTACGTGACGCGCAACGCGGCCGACTCGCTCAAGTCGCTCTACCACCACCACTACCTGGTGGAGGACACGCCGCTGGACTTCAACCGCTTCTTCCGCGTGGTGATGGACCTGGATGACCCGTGGCTGACGCATCTGGAGTCCTGGTGGCCGCACCGCGCGGACCCCAACGTGCTCCACGTGCGCTACGAGGACCTGGTCCAGGACCTGGAGGGGGGCGTGCGGCGCGTGGCCGCCTTCTGCGGGCTGCCCATCGACGAGTCCCGGATGGGCGACATCCTGGAGCGCTGCGGCATCGCCTACATGAAGCAGCACACCCAGCGCTTCGACAACCTGGGCCCCCGGGCCGCGGCGCTGGCGCGGGGCACGTTCATCCACCAGGGGGGCGTGGGTCAGGGACGCGCGATGCTCGACGAGGCGCAGCGCGCCGAGCTGGACGCGCGGGTGGCTTCGGCCCGTCAGCGCCTGGGCATGCCGGGCACCGGGCCCTGACGCGGGCGGTCGCCTACACGTCCGGCTTGGAGGGCTCCTTGCCCTTCTGCTTGTTGTTCTTCCAGCCCCACGTGGAGCTCCACATCCCCGGCCCCGTGAAGAGCACCGTGACGAGCGTCATCACCGCCGCGCCGATGAGGATTTCCCAGACCATGTCCTCGCCTCCTTCCACTTCCACAACCTGACGTCTCGCGCCCGGGTCGGCACGGCGGAGGTCCGGTTCCACCCCGCGCCGCTTGGTGACCCGAGCCGCCCCGTGAGCCCGCTGCCCCGGAGACCGGGCAGGCACGCGGTTTCCTGGAACACCTCGCGTGACGCGGCAAACTAGCAGCTCGCGTCACGAGTGCAATCGTGCACGGACAGCGTCCGCGCGGGCGCGCGGTGGTAGTGTGCACGGCCGCATGCCTCACCTGTCCACTCGCGGTGCACGGCCCCTGACGTTCGTCGGGGCGTTGGGTCCATCCTTCCTCCGCGCGCGGCTGGTGTGGGGACTGTTCGTCGGGCTGCTCGGTTGTGACGGGCGCCCGCCTCCGGACCTCCCGGGCGCCGAGTGCCCCTCGGGGCCGTGCGGCAACGGCGACGGGGAGGCCATCCGCCCCGAGGGCAGCGTGCGCATCGCGGCGTACAACGTCCATCGCCTGTTCGACACCGTCTGCGACTCGGGTCGGTGCGGGGGCACGGAGTACGAGGAGCTGCCCACGCAGGACGAGTTCGACGCGCAGGTGGCCCGGCTCTCCGGCGCCATCGGGCTGCTGGACGCGGACGTGGTGCTGCTGGCGGAGGTGGAGACGCAGGCGGGGCTGGACGCGCTCCAGGCGCGGCTGCCGGAGTTCCCGCATGCGGTGCTGGGGGAGATTCACGAGGCGGCGAGCGTGGACGTGGGGGTGCTCTCCGCGTTCCCCATCACCTCGGTCGTCACGCACCGGCACCGCGCGCTGACGCGGCCGGACGGCTCGTCCACGCGCTTCGCTCGCGAGTTCCTGGAGGTGCACCTGGACGTGAACGGCAAGGAGGTCATCGTCTTCGCGGCGCACTTCAAGGCGAAGTCGAACGATGACCCGGGCCGGCGTTACGCGGAGGCGAGCGCCGCCCGGGACATCGTCACGCAGGCGGCGGCGCGCGCGCCCCGCGCGCTGGTGGTGATGGGCGGGGACCTCAACGACACGCCGGGCTCGGCGCCCATCGACGCGCTGGAGCAGGACGGGATGCTCAAGCGCGTGGCGAAGGACCGGCCGGACGACCAGACGTGGACGTACAACTACTCCGGTCGCAAGCAGGCCATCGACCACCTGTTCGTGGCCAACAACGCGGCCGGCACATACGTGCCGGGCTCGTTCCGCGCGGTCCGGGACGGCAGCGGCTACGGCGGCTCGGACCACGCCGCCGTGAAGGCCGACTTCATGCCGGGGCCCTGACGCTCAGCTCGCGGCGGGGATGGCCTGGATGTCGAGCTCGATGTCGACCTTCTCGCCGACGAGCCACCCGCCGTTGTCGAGCGTCTTGTTCCAGCGGATGCCGTAGTCGGAGCGGTTGATGGTGGCGCGCGCCGTGTAGATGAGGCGCGTGCTTCCCCACGGGTCCTTCGACGTGGCGGTGTGGCGCGCCTCGAAGACGACGGGCTGGGTGACGTTGCGGATGGACAGCTCGCCGGACAGGCGGAAGCTGGCGCCGCCGGTGGGCTCCACGTGGGTGCTGCGGAAGGTGAGCTTCGGCGCGGCCTCCGCGTCGAGGAAGTCCGGCGAGCGCAGGTGGGCGTCGCGCTCCGGGGCGCCGGTGTAGATGCTGGCCGTGTCCGCGGAGACCTCGACCTCGCCCCGCGTGGGCTGCTCGGGGTCCACGCGCAGCGAGCCGGAGATGCGCTCGAAGCGGCCGTGCACGCGCGCCACCACCATGTGGCGGGCGATGAAGAGCACGGAGGAATGTGCGGGGTCGATGTTCCAGGAGGTCACGGGCATGAGGGGGAGCTCGTCGGTGCGAATCGAGGGGGAGTGTCGGGTGAGCGGGTCACGACCGACACAGCCATCCTACGCCAATCACAGCCGCTGTCAGTCCCCGCGCCGAGGAGTCATCCACCGCGCGTCACCACGAGCACAGGCGGTGAGAATCTTCGTCGCCAGGGTGTCTGGCCGTACGGGTCCGACACGCAACCAAGCCCTACGAACGGTCCCAAGGTAGCAACCTCCGGGCAACCGAAGGCGCGAAGCAGCCCGTGTCTCTCCGAGAGAAGTGCCGCGTGCCCACTGCCGCGAGTCCCGCGGTAAGAGCGACCGTAAAGCCAAGCAAGGCCCGTCCACTCGGACGCCCCGGCGACAACACGAAACACCCGGAGAACGGCGCTGGCATTTTGCCAAGCCGCCTTCCCGGAGGGATTCTGGAGACACGGTCTCGTGAGGGGGAGACCCGACCGCCGGCTGGCGGCTCCTCACGCGCGTCCGCTTCTTCCAGGAGCCACAGTCCCGCATGCGGATCGCCGTCATCTCCACGTACACGCACCCCACCCGTCTGCGCATCAAGGAACCCTCCATCATGCAGTCGGCCGTGCCGGAGCTCATCGCCGGCCTGTGCCCAGCTCATGCCGAGGTGGAGATCTTCAACGAGAAGGAGGTGGACCTCCCCATGGACCGTCACTGGGACCTGGTCTTCTTCTCGTACCTGCACTCCTACTACGAGCACACCAAGGTGCTCTCCACGCTCTTCCGCCAGCGCGGGATGACCACCGTCGCGGGAGGCCGGCACGCCAACCACTTCCCCGACGACGCGCAGGCGCACTTCGACGCCGTCATCACCGGCGAGCCCGAGACCAACGTCCCCGCCCTCATCGCGGACTTCGAGCAGGGCCGGCTCCAGAAGCGCTACGCCCTGCCCTCCTCCGGCCCCATCGCCATCCGCCCGTACCGCTACGAGCTCATCGACTTCGAGCACAACAAGGTCCGCCTGCCCGGCATCGAGGCGTCACGCGGCTGCCCGTTCCGCTGCAACTTCTGCGTCCTCACCGGCCACGAGCGCTACCGCTACCGCCCCGTCGCCCAGGTCGTCGACGAAATCCAGACACGCATGCGCTGGAACCCCAACTACCTGGGATTGATGAAGGACGCCTTCATCTTCCTCGACAACAACCTGGGCGGCTCCCCCAAGTACCTGCGCGAGCTGTGCGAGGCGCTCATCCCCCTGAAGAAGACCTGGGGCTGCGCCCTCACCTTCAACGTCCTCAAGGACGAGTCCCTGGTCAAGCTGATGGCCAAGGCCGGCTGCCGCTACGTCTACACCGGCCTGGAGTCCCTCAACCCCGAGTCCATCAAGGCCATGAACAAGGGCCAGAACACGCTCTCCGAAGTGGACGCCGTCATCCGCCGCGTCTTCTCCTCCGGCATCCTCCTGTCCTTCGGCCTCATCGTCGGCTCGGACGGCGACACCAACGAGTACCTGGAGAAGCTGCCCATGTACCTCTCGGACCTGGGCTACTTCTCCGTCACCTTCCTCGGCATCGTCTGCCCCTATCCGGAGACGCCCTTCTTCCGCGAGCTCCAGGCCGAGAACCGCCTGCTGCCGGGCACCGTCAGCCGCGACTACGACGGCTACACCCTCTGCCACCGGCCGAAGAACCTGCACCCCTCCGAGGTCATCGAGCACTTCCACCGGCTCTGCGGCCAGCTGGGCAGCCTGCCCAACATCGCGAGGCACTACTGGTCCAAGCTGACCTTGAGCAACCTGCCCCGCTACAAGCAGGTCATCACCTTCTCCGGCCCCGAAATCCTCAGCATCCGCAACCCGCTGAAGAACCCCGCCCGGCGCTACATCGCGGGGCTCGACGCACTCGAGGACTGGGACTCGCGGCAGATGGCGGCGCTGGGCCTGAAGCCTCAGCAGCTCACCTGACGCCCACCCGCCGGGGGTGACGCCTCCACCACGGGCGCCATCCCCAGCTCGGCCTCCAGCCGGTCCAGCCGGCGCAGCTCCGCCTTCGCGCCAATGGACTCGAAGATGGCGCGCGCCCGGGCCAGGAACTCGGCGCGCCGGTGCGGCAGCGCCACCGCCGCGTCGTGGTACGCCACGCCCGTCTCCCACCGGTTCGGCGTGTCCTCCAGCGTCTTGATGGCGCGCAGGAACAGCGACTCGGCCGCCCTGCCGCCCTTCTTCAGCGCCAGCGCGCGGGCCGACACGCGCAAGGCCGGGCCCTTCATGTACGGATAGCGCCACGCGAGCAGCCGCGCCTTGAACAGACACCGGCGGACGATGGCCCACAGCGTCTGGCGCGGCACCGCCTGCGCCCCCTGCTCCAGCGCGAACAGCGCGCCCTCCGCCGCGTCCACGAGGCCAATCTGGAGGAACGGCACCAGCACGTGGTAGCGCCACAGCGCCTGGTCCGCGCGCACCGCCATCAGCCCCGCCTCCTCCACCTGGTGCTCGCGCACCGTCACGTTGACCAGGTGGTTGAGGCTGGCGCACTGGTTGGCCAGGTCCTGCACCTCGATGCTGATGCGCAGCCCCTGCTCCAGCTCCGCGCACAGCTCGCCCACCTCGCCCTCGCCGCGCAGGTAGCGGCACATGGGCACCCACGAGTGCGCCCAGCCCTGGTGCATGAGCGCGTGCAGCTCCTCGCCCATCTTCCCCATCTCGACGTACGCGGCCTCCGCGCCCTCGAAGCGCGAGGCGAGGAACTGGCTGGAGCCCAGCATCATCAGCCCCGTCTGCACCTCCCACATGTCGCGCACCTGGCGCAAGAGCGCCATGGACTGCTCGGCGTACTGCGTGGCCTCCGCCTGCTTGTTGCTGAAGATGGACAGCGTGGCCAGGCGCGACAGCGCGATGCCCTCCGCCGAAGGGTCCCTCGCCTGCCGCGCGTAGCTCAGCGCCCGCTGACACCAGCGCTTCGACAACCCGAGGAAGCCCGAGCCGAACAGCAGCGAGCCGTAGTAGCTGCTCGCCAGGCTCAGCCCCCGCTCCCCCTTCGAGCGCTCCGCCATGATGGTGGCCACCATGGTCGCCCACGTGAGCTTCGCCAGGTCCTTGAAGTAGTAGATCTTGATGAGCGAGACGAGCGTGGACAGCTGCTTGAGGTACAGCGGCAGCCGAGGCCCCAGCGGCCGGGCGAGGAAGGGGAACAGGCCGTAGAGCAGGTGCAGCCCGAAGGCCAGCAGCGTGCGCAGCGCCAGTGAGAACAGGTTGCGCGGCATGGGATGCCCCATCAAGTCCATGGCGCGCTCCAGCTCCTGGATGGCGCGCTTGGACTCCCCCTTCTCCTGGTGGGCGCGGCCCAGGCCCAGGTGCAGCTCCGCGCGGCGCGGGTCCTGGTCCTCGTCGGCCAGGCACTGCTCGAACATGTGGATGGCGCCCGCGTAGTTGCCCGCCTGCAAGAGCGTCTCCGCCAGCTCCTGCATCACCCGGCGCGTCTTGAGCAGCACCTCGTCCGGGTCCAGCGCCTGGGTGATGGCGAGGATCTCGATGGCCTTGTTGTAGTGATGGACGGCGTCGTCGTTGGCGTACTGCGAGCGCGCGCCCCGGGCCGCCATCAGCGTGTACTCCAGGCCCTTCACCTCGTCGTTCCCGGCGAGGAAGTGGAAGGCCAGGATGCCCGCGGACGGGGCGGTGTTCTCCCCCGCGCGAGCCTCCAGGAAGAGCGCCAGGCGTCGGTGCAGGTCCTCGCGCGAGGACACCATCAGCGTGTTGTACGCGGCGTCGCGGATGACGATGTGCTTGAAGATGCACGTGAAGGGCTCCTCCACCTCCAGGAGGATGAGCCCCAGGTGCGTCAGCGTGTCGATGGCCTCGCGGATGCGCGGGCGCGGCACCGAGCCGGGGGCCAGCGCCGCCACGGCGTCCAGCGTGAAGATGCGGCCGATGACGGACGCGACCTTCACCACCAGCTTCTCCGTCTCGCTGAGCAGGTCGATGCGCCCCAGCACCACATCCTGGATGGAGTCCGGCAGCACCAGCGTCTGCAGGCTGCGCTTGAGCTCGCGCCGCGCCGCGCCCGGAGACACCGGCCCCAGGTAGCCGCCCTCCACCATGCCCTGGACGATGGACTCCGCGAAGAACGGGTTGCCCTGCACCTTGGAGAGCAGCAGGTCCTCCAGCGCGGTGTCCGGCGGCTCCATGCGCAGGTGCACGCGCAAGAGCGCCCGCGTGTCCTCGTCGTCCAGGCTGGAGACGTCGAGCTTGCGCAGGTACGGCAGGTGCTCCACGGCGCGCAGCTGCTCTCCGGGCCGCATCGTCACCAGCAGCGTCACGCGCAGGGGAGCAAGCCTGGCGGCGACGTACTCGAGGAGGTCGACGGAGATGTTGTCCGCCCAGTGCAGGTCCTCGAAGAAGAGCAGCAGCGGCGTCTTGCGCGCGTGCTTCTCCAGGAGCTGGAAGATGATGTGGAAGACCTTCTGGTTCTTGTGGCGCGCGTCCAGCCCCGAGGTGGCCGCGTCCTCCTCCACGCTCAAGCCCAGGATGTGCGCCATCACCGGCGTCCACTCCGGCCCCACGTCCTCCAGGCTGTCGAGCCCCTGCCGCACCCGGAGCAGCTGCGCGTCCACGTCATCGCCCTCGTGCAGGCCGAACAGCTGCACGAGCACCTCCTTCCAGGGGAAGAAGGGCGTGAACATCTCGTACGAGTAGCAGATGCCGTACAGGCTGCGCGCGCCGCGCGACTCGGCCTCCTCCACCACCCGGGCGCCCAGGCGGGACTTGCCGATGCCCGCCTCGCCGGACACCACGCACAGCCGCCCCGCGCCCTGGAGCGACTCCTCCACCGCGGCCTGCAGCTGCCCCAGCTCGCGCCGCCGGCCGACGATGCCGCCCCGGCCCTTCACGAAGAGGCTGCGGCGCACCTCGCCCTTGAGCCGGAAGATGGGCACCGCGCGGGTGACGCCCTTGAGCGTGGCGTCCTCGACGAACTCCGTGGCGAAGCCGCCCTGCTGCAGCTTGCGCTCCGTCTGCGCGTCGATGTGGATGCCCACCCCGTCCGCGTACGTCATCAGCCGCGCGGCCAGGTTCACCACCTCGCCCAGCGCCGAGTAGCCCTTGCGCCAGGGCGAGCCCATGTCGCCGAAGTACGCGTGCCCCGTGGCGATGCCGATCTGCAGCTCGCGCACGTAGGGGTAGGCCTCGCGCTCGCGCACCAGCTTGCACGCGAGCCGGCTGGCCAGCACCTCCTTGTTCTGCTGCGCGGTGGGCGCGCCGAACAGGACGTAGAGCACGTTGCCCTTGTCCGTGAAGTCCGTCATCAGGAGCACGCCGCCGTGGTGCGCGCTCTCGCGCTGGACGTACTCGTAGAAGGCGTTCAGCTCGCGGGTGAAGGCCTCCACCTCGGACGGCCCGTGGTCCGTCTTGAAGCGCAGGAAGAAGCAGGTGAGGTCGCGGAAGTCACCACCCAGCTCCTGATGCGCGGTGGTGATGCGCGTGAAGAGCACCGGATGCAGGAGCAGGGCGCAGCGGCCCACCAGCTCCTCGCCGCCCGGCGCGTCGGACACCGGCGGGGGCCGCGCCTCCAGCGGCACCGAGGGCTCCAGGCGGTAGGCCCCGTCACACTCCTCGCCCACTCGCGCCAGGTCCGGCAGGAGCGCCCAGGCCTCGGGGCTCAGCAGCACCTCGCCCACCCGGGCCCGCTTCTCCGCGGCCACCGCCTGCTCCAGCGGCCGGCCGACGAGCGCCGGGTGCATCCACATGCCCGTCGTCCCCAGGACGATGCGGTGCGACTCGCCCACGCCGATACCGATGCGCGAGGACACGCCGAAGCGCTGCCCCAGCAGCTCCAACCGCGAGAAGGGCGCGAGCCTTCGCTGCACGTCCAGCGCGCACCGGGCCGCGCGCGCCACCGCCTCCGCGTCGCCCTCGTCGGAGGCGGGCTCGAAGCAGGCGAGGATGGAGTCACCGGCGAACTGGTAGATGTCACCGCCGTGCTCCTTCACGACGTCGATCATCTCCGTGTAGTACCCCCGCAGCAGGCGCTGGAGCGCGTCGATGCCGCGAGGCCCTTCGCCGCTCAGCCGCACGACGATGGGCGTGAAGCCCGCGATGTCCAGCACCAGGATGGCGCCGCGCACCGACTCCACCGGCGGCAGCGCGTGTGCCTCCGTGTCCTCCAGCCTGCGAATCAGCGCGCCGGGGATGTAGGGCCGGAGCGAGGACAGCACCAGGTCGATGTCGGCCGACGACATGCTGGCGCCCTCAGCCCAACGTCCTGAAGCGAATCCACATCGCCGCCACGCCCACCCCGGCGTAGAGGAACGTCTCCAGCGTCTCCGACACCGGCTGCGCCTTCCTCAACGCGCCCCACGCGTGCACCACCACCATGGCCGCGCACACCCACCCGATGAGCTCGAACAGCGCCGGCTGGCTTCGCGGGTCCGGGATGTAGCGCATCACCGTGAGGATGATGGCCAGCGCCACCCCGCCCAGGCACCGGCCGAAGTACACCGTCAGGTCCGTGTTGCCCTGCATCGGCGCCCAGCCCAACCAGCGAGACCAGCGCAGCGGCATCAGCAGGAGCGGCAGGGCGAACACCACCAGGAAGAACGTCGTCGAGACGGCCAGGAACCAGCTTGCGAGTGGGTATTCGGCACTGATCATGTCGACGCACGAGGAACGACGCGGAAACCGGGTCTTCAGCGTGGAGCGGCAGTGCCCCCAGCTCCCCATCCTAGTCGGTTTTCACCCGGCTTCGAGCACCCTCGAAACAGACGAGGATTCCTGGGTTTCCAAGCTCAGGGAGCAGGAGGGCGGGCGGGCTCGAGGACGGCGGCGCGGAGGAACTCGGCGACGCGCTCCAGGGAGTCGGTGCGCTCCAGGCCGGAGGGGAAGCGGCGGAACTCCTCGGGTGAGCCGAAGAGGATGATGGGCTTGCCGTAGCGGAGGCACAGCACGGCCTCGGCGGCGGTGCCGGCGCCTCCGGGCAGGGCCACCAGGGCGTGGGGGGTGAGGACGTTGATGTGGTTGCGGCTGAGTGGATCCGTCCCCTGCTCACCGCTCAAGGGCAGGTGGGTGTAGATGGCCAGCTCCACGCCCGGGTTGGGGTAGCCCTGGCGCGGGACGTATTCGCCGTCCTTCACCGTGCCAGGGACGATGCCGATGGAGATGCCCCGCCGGCCCACCACCTGGACGAACGCGTCCGCCGCCGCGCGCATGACGCCGCTGCCCGCGCCGGTGAGCAGGTCGAACCCCGCCTCGGCGATCCACCGCGCCAACGGAATGACGCGCTCCAGGTGCTCCTGCCGCCCCGAGCCGAACACGCCGATGATCCGCCGTTCCTTTCTCATGACTGGTTTGCTCCTTCGCGCGGATGTGACCGGCCCGACCCCCAGCTTCTTCCATGTGCGTCCCACGCATCCGGCGCAACCGTTCAGTGCGGCACAGAGTCCCCGTCCGCCGTTCACCGATGGAAGGATCCACCCTCCGACAGAGCCCGAGATGACACTTGCAGGACGCGACGCGCCCAGGGGTGGGCCGCGCCCCAGGCGCCCTGCCCTGTCAGACCCCCTCCGTAACCTGCTTCACGTCAAGCCTGGAGGTGGCCGTGTTCGACACCTGTGGTGGATGTGAGCGACGTGGTGGCCCCGGTGAAATCTTCGACTGGTGCGCCAACTGTGAGCTGTCCCTGTGCCCGCGCTGCATGGAGCGAGGGTGCTGTGACGAGTACCCCGCGGAGTCGGGGCGTGGCGCGCCGAGGTTGTTGCCGGACCCGCCGGAGGACGACGCCCTTCCCCTGCCCGAGCACTTCGGTGGACGGTGCTGCTCCAGTGCCCGCGCGGTGGCGTGCTCGTGCGCGTTCCACTGGGTCTGCGAGCGGCACGGCGACCAGCACATCGGCACGCACGACTGAGGGTGTCAGGGGTTGCTGGCGCGGAGGTCCACGGGGCCCTCGCTCGGCAGCTCGACGGTGAAGCGGGCGCCCTCGCCCTGGATGCTCTGTGCATGGACCTGTCCGCCGAGCGCCGCGACGATTTCGCGGACGATGAAGAGGCCCAGGCCCAGGCCCCCGTATTCGCGTGACGACACGGCGCGCTCGAAGCGGCCGAAGATGTGCGGCAGTCGCTCGGCGGGGATGCCGATGCCCTGGTCGATGACATCCAGGTGGACGCGGCCCTCGGCGTGCGCCAGGCGCACCTCGATGGGGCTGCCGGCGCCGAACTTGAGGGCGTTGGACAGCAGGTTCGTCACCACCTGCTCCAGGCGGACGCGGTCCCATCGGCCGATGCAGCCCGGGGCCAGGGTCAAGGAGAGGGGCGACTGGGAGCGCTGGATGGCGTCCCGCAGGCCTTCGGTCACGTCGCGCACCACCGAGGCCAGGTCCACCGGCTCCAGCGTCAGGTGGAGGCGACCCGTCTGGATTCGGGAGACATCGAGCAGTTCGTCGACCAGGTGCGCCAGCCGCCGGGTCTGCGCCTGCGTCGTCTTGGAGGCGCGCTGGACGGCGTCGCGCGTGGGCACCTCGCTGCGGGCGAGCCCCTGCACGGAGAGCTGGAGCGCGGTGATGGGGGTGTAGAGCTCGTGCGCGGCGATGGAGAGGAACTCGTCGCGCAGGCGGATGGCGTCCTGGGACTCGTGGTACAGCCGCGCGTTGTCCAGGGCGATGGCCGCGCGGCGCGCCAGGTCCTGCGCGAGCTCCACGTCCGAGGGCCCGTAGCGTTTGCCCGGCACCGAGGACACGAGCGAGATGACGCCCAGCATCCGCCCCCGGGCGATGAGCGGCACCGCGAGGAAGGAGCGGGCCTTCAGCGCGCGGATGAGCGCGACGTGCGCCTCGTCGCGGCACAGCCGCTCCAGGACTTCGTCGGTGATGACGGGGATGAGCAGCGGCTCGCGGCTCTTCAGCACGGCGATGGCGGGCTGGGACGAGTCCCAGTCGGGTGTGTAGAACGACTGCAGGTCGCGAGCGACCTGCTCGTGTCCCGGGTCGGCGTGCGCGGTGGAGAGCCGGCGGATGGCGCCCGAGGGCTCCACCACGTCGATGGCGCAGAGCGTGGAGAGGAAGGACACGCACAGGCGCGCCAGCCGGGACAGCGTCGTCTCGAAGTCCAGCGCCTCGGCCAGCACCACGCTGCTCTCGGCGAGGAAGCGCACGGCCTCCTCCGCGCGCCGACGCTCCTCGAACAGGAGGCTGTTCTCCAGCGAGATGGCCATCTGCGAGGACAACAACTGGAGCACACGCACCCGGTCCGGGGTGAAGGCGTGGGTGGCCAGGTTGTTCTCCAGGTAGAGGACGCCCATGGTGCGCGCGTGGCGGCGGATGGGCACCACCAGGGCGGACTTCACGCGCTGCCGCGCCACGTAGGCATCCGACACGAAGCGCCCCTGGTGCACGGCGTCTCCGAGCACCACCGCGTCCCCGGTGCGGAAGGCGTGCGCCAGGAGCGACTCGGGCACCAGCGTCGAACCCACGAGGGGAAGCTGGGGCCGCGCGAGGGGCTCCCCCACTCCGCCCACCGCCGTGAGCACCAGCGCGCCCTGCTCGTCCAACACCAGCGCGCCGCGCTGCGCGCCCGCCACCTCCAGGCACACCGCCATCAACTTCTCGAGCAGCCGCTCCAGGGCGACCTCGCCCGACAGGGATTGCGCCGCCTTGAGGATGCTGAGCAGGTCGAGTGACGCGCCCCGGAAGTCGTCGCCCGTGGGCGTGACGGTCTGGTCCCACAGGCCGGACTCCTGCACCTGGAGGTCGGGGAACTCCTCCTGCAGCGCGGACACCACGGCCTTGGCGCCCCAGCGGGCGAAGCCCTCTCGCGCGGCGCGCAGGTAGAGCGAGGCCACGCGCTTGCGGCCCAGCGCGCTGTACAGCCGCCCCGCGAGCACGTTCGCGAGCGCCTCGTCGTGGGGATGGCCCTCCTCGCGCGCGCGGTCGATGGCCTCGTCGAAGAGCTCGGCGGCCTCGGTGAAGTGGCCTTCGAGGCGGGCACGCTCGGCGCAGAGCACCAGGTAGCGGTGACGGAAGTTCTCCGGACAGTTCGTCGACCAGTAGCGGAACTGGCGCCATGCGCGCTCGACGAGGGACCGACGCTCGTCGAGCGTAGCCGGAGTGCCATTGCCCGCCGCGTGCACCAGTGCGCTGAAGAAGGCGTGCTCGGTGACGGTGAAGAGCGACGGCATGAAGCGCAGGTGGGGCTCGGCGGCGCGGAGCATCTCCCGCGCGCCCGACAGGTCTCCGAGCAGGTAGGACGTCTGGAGCCGGAGGATGAAGAACTGCCCGAGGATGGTGGGGTCCCCCTGGGCCTTCTCGAGGAACGCACGCGTGTCGAACGTCGAATCGTCGTAGCCCGCGCGCTCGCGGGTCCGCCCCTGGAGGCAGCGCACGGCCTGACGCAGCGCGAGCTGGAGGTCCGCCATGGCGCGCTGTCCGCTCTTCTGGTCGAACGCGAGCGCCGACTCGCTCTCCGAATGGACGCGGTCCAGCTCCGCGCCCATCCGCAAGCGCGTGAAGCTGAGGCTCGCCAGCAAGTATGCGACGTACTGCGGCTCACCGCTCTCGAGCCCCGCGGAGATGCCCCGGCGCAAGAGCGGGATGGACGAGCGCAGGGGCTCGCGCCAGTGGCGCATGTAGAAGAGGAACGCGGCGAGCACGCGGCACTCCTCGCGCGGCTCGTCGAAGCGGCGGCTCAGCTCCATGCCCAGGTGGCTGAAGGGGTGGCCCGCGGCGTAGTCACCTCGGGACTCGCCGAAGACGAGGCCGAAGCACACGTACGCGAAGGCGGAGTACACGCTGTTGCCGTGGCGCAGCGTGAGGCCCACCATGCGCGTGTAGATGAACGAGAACATCGGTGGGTCCGAGAACCAGGCCGCGATGCCCGCGTTCATCAGGAGCCGCATGCAGCCACGCTCCAACTCCGCGTCCATGCGCGGCGCGGACAGGAGCGCCTCCTCGGAGCGGTCCTTCCACAGGGCCTCCACCTGGGGGAGTTCCGCGCGGAAGGCCTCCGTCGCATCCCCCTCCGGCAGCTCCACGCCGAACAGACGGAGCCCCTCGCGCGCGTGTCGGAGCGCGGCTTCGTGGTCCCTGGCGAAGATGCTCGCGTTCATCCGCAGGACGTAGAGGTCCACCCGCTCCAGCGGCGTGCGCGCGTGCGCCATCGCCGCGTCGATGAGGCGCTCGGACAACAGGCGGTCTCCAGTGAGCTGCGCGCACTCGGCCGCGTCCCGGTGGAGCTGGAGCATCTGCCCGGTCCGGGTCGACCAGGCGTCCTCGGGCAGCAGGGCGCGAGCACGCATGAGGTACGCCAGCGCCGCCTCGAAGGCGGAGGCATCGCGCACCTTGCGTCCCGCTCGCAGGTTGAGCTCGGCGAGCCACGTGCGCTCGTTCGTGTCGCGAACCACGTCGCCGCCCAGGTGGTAGTGGTCCACCACCTCGCACACGCGCTGCTCGTTCTCCGTGCCCCGCGCGTCGGCCCAGAGCTGGCGGGCAATGGCGCGGTGCACGGCGGCCCGCTCGGACTCCGACAGGAGTGAGTAGGCGGCCTGCCTGACGCGGTCATGCGCGAAGCGATACGTGGCTTGATGCACCGACATGGGGCCAGCCGGCTGCTGGGACGTGAAGCGAGGGCCGCGCCCTTCCGGGACGAGGAGCCCCGCGCGAAGGGCGCTCCACAGTGCGCCCGCCGTGTCCTCCAGGGGCGCCTCCACCACGCGCGCCAGCAGCCACAGGTCCACCTGCCCTCGCATGCACGCGGCCACCCTCAACAGTCGCTGCGTCGACGCCGGCAGTCGACGGATGGAGTCGAGCATCAGCTCCACGACATTGTCGGTGACCTCGGCCTGCGCGATCCGCTCCAGCTCCCAGTGCCACGTCCCCGACTCCAGGTCGTACGTGAGCAGCCCCGTGCGATGCAGGTGCCGCAGGAAGTGGCCCACGGCGAAGGGATTGCCAGCGGTCTTCTCGAGCACGAGCCTCGCGAGCGGCTCGACATGCGCCGCGTCGCACTTCAACGCGTCCGCGCACAGCGCCGTCAACGCGGGCAGGTCCAAGGGCCCCAGCTCCAGCAGGAGCGGCGAGCACCCCACGGCGGAGAGCGCCGTCCGCCACCGCTCCAGGGGATGCGTGGGCCCCCACTCGCCCGGACGCCAGGCGCCGAGGACCAGCAGGTGGTGCAGCTCCGAGTCCGTCGACAATCGCGAGAGCAGCTCCAGCGTGGCCGCGTCCGCCCACTGGAGGTCGTCGAGGAAGAGCACCAGGGGCTGCTCGGCGGTGGCCAGGTCGCGGAGGAAGGACTGGAGCATCAGCAGGAAGCGGCTCCCGGCCTCACGCGGCCCCAGCGCGACGACGGGGGGCTGTTCGCCGATGAGTCGCTCCAGCTCGGGGACGAGCTCGGTGAGCATGCGCCCGTGGTTTCCGAGGGACTTCTGAAGGCGCAGTCGCCACGCCTCCACGCCTTCGGGCGGCAGCTCGAGGACGCTCACCACGAGCCCGCGCACGGCCTCCATCAGCGACGCATAGGGCGTCTGCCCTCGCAGCTCGGGAGACCTGCCCGCGAGGAAGTGGCCCGCGCCCACGCGCTCGCGCAGGACATTGGCCAGGGACGACTTGCCGCTCCCGGAGGCTCCGGCGAGCAACACCCACTCGCGAGAGCCCGCGCGGGCGCGCTCCAGGGCGGCTTCCAGGAGGGCCAGCTCACGCTCGCGGCCGTAGAGCTTGTCGGGCAGGCCCAGCTCGCGCGCGAGGTCGTGGCGCCCCAGCTCGAAGGTGATGGGCGTTCCGGGACCGCGCCAGCGTCGCTGGATTTCCCGCAGGTCGGCGACGAGGGCCTCGGCGCTCTGGTAGCGCTCCTCGGGGGACTTCGCGAGCAGGCGGAGCACGACGTCGGAGAGGATGCTCGGGAGCGCGGAGTTCCGGTCGGCGGGAGGAATGGGAGGCTGTGCCAGGAGCGAATGCACGAGCTGCGCGGCATCGGCCGAGAGGAAGGGCGCCTCGCCCGTGAGCATCTCATAGAAGGTCGCGCCCAGCGCATAGAGGTCCGCGCGGTGGTCCACGCGCCGGCCCATCCTCCCGGTCTGCTCGGGGGCGATGTAGCGCAGCGTGCCCTCGAAGCCGCCCGGCACACCGGCGCTGCGCACGAGGCCCTGCACGCTGGTGGCCAGGTCGAAGTCGATCATCACGAGTCTGCGACCGCTGGAGGCCACGACGAGGTTGGCGGGGTTGAGGTCGCGGTGGATGACGTGTCGCCGATGCAGGGCGCCCAGGGTGGTCGCCACGTCCAGGGCCAGTTCGAGGAAGAGGTCCACCTCGAGCGGTCCTCGTCGCAGCAGCTCCCGGAGGTCATTAGGGCCGGCATCCTCGAGGACGAGGGCCAGGTGGCCCGACAGCTCTTCGAGGCCGATGACGTCGACCACCCCGTCGATGGCGGACAGCTCGCGGAGCATCACGTGCTCGTGGCGCAGCATTCCGGCGCTGCTCTCCGCCAGCGGGCCTTCGCGGACGACCTTGAGCACCCGGGCGCCGCCGTCGGGAGTCCAGGCACGGAGCACGTCATACCGGTGGCCCCGGTAGATTCTCCGAGCGTCTTGCAAGCCGGGCAGCTCAAGCATCATGCCCCCCTCGGCGACGACCCTACTCGTAACCTGTAACGGACGATGCGGGCGAGGACCTGTCCAGGGGGGCAGCCCGCCTCCCGCTCGGACGTCAACAGCACACACGCACGCCCTACCGGATTCGCACGGACCTGGAGGTGGACACGTCGAGTAGTGAGCGACGTGAGGGGACACGGGCGTCGGCGACCGCGGGTAAGGTGACGGGGTTACGGCGCCGCGTCACGCGGCAGGGGGCTCGATGCGGAACATCTTCGCGTGTCTGGTGCACGAGCGGCCCGACTGCGTCATGGACCTCGTGCGCAACCTCCACCACCTGGACCCGGGCTCGCTCATCCTGCTCTACAACGGCGGGAAGCATCCGGGACTGCTCGACGGGCGCTGGCTCGAGCGCTTCAACGCGGTGGCCCATCCGGCTCCGCGGCCGATGAAGTGGGGGTGGCTGCATGACTTCGCGCTCGACTGTTTCCGCTTCGCGCTGGAGAGCCATCCGTTCGAGGCGATGACCATCGTCGACTCGGACCAGCTCGGGTTGCGGCCTGGGTACTCGGAGCACCTGCGGGGTTTCCTGGCGGCGAATCCTGGGGCGGGGCTCCTGGGGAATGTGCAGGCGCCACATGGACCTGGGCCGCGGGCGGCTCCGGCGGTCGAGGCTCGGCGCGAGGTGGATTTGTGGAGGCCGTTCCTCCGGAGGTTCGTGAATGGGGAGTCGCAGTTCGTCCACTGGACGTTCTGGCCGTCGACGGTGTTCACGGTGGACGCGGCTCGGGACCTGGTCGCGCTGTGGGAGCGGGATGAGCAGCTCCGGGGCATCCTGCGGCGCTCGCGCATCTGGGCCTCGGAGGAGGTGCTGTTCCCCACGCTCACCGCGCTCCTGGGCCACCGCGTCCTCACGAGCCCGTGTGACTACGAGTGGGTGAAGTATCGGGTCGAGTACTCGACCGCGCAGCTCGACACGGCGATGGAGATGCCTCGCGTGTATTGGGCGCATCCGATTCCGCGTCGGATGGAGGACCCGCTGCGTGCGCACGTGCGGGCGCGGTTCGGTGGCTACGAGCGCCCGCCCGAGAAGGAGGCACCGGCGCCGGTTGTCGAGGAGCCCCAGCGGGCTCCGGTCATCACGTCACGGCCGACGGTGTCCTGCATCATGCCGACGTTCAATCGACGGAGGCTCGTGCCGCTGGCGGTGCGTTGGTTCCTTTCCCAGGACTGGGCGGACAAGGAGCTCATCGTGGTCGATGACGGCAGCGAGCCTGTCGCGGACCTGCTACCGGACTTGCCGTGCATCCGGTACGTGCGATTGGAGGGGCGCCACTCCGTGGGGGCGAAGCGGAACCTCGCCTGCGAGGCGGCGCGAGCGGAAGTCATCGTCCATTGGGATGACGATGATTGGTACGCGCCTCGGCGGCTTCGATATCAGGTCACGTCCCTGCTCGACTCAGGCGCGGATGTGAATGGACTGACGCGTGTCTATTATCATCAGCCGTCCACGGGACAGTCCTGGCAGTATGTCTATCCCCGGGGTCATCGCCCCTGGGTTGCCGGCGGGACGATGTGTTACGTGAAGGCGTTCTGGCAGCGCAATCCGTTCGCGGACATCCAGGTCGGAGAAGACGCGCGCTTCCTCTGGGGCGCGGTGACGCCTCGAATCCAGGTGCTCCAGGACCCGAGCTTCTATGTCGCGCGCATCCACGAGACGAATGTGGCCCCGAAGCAGGTCCACCAGCCCTACTGGTTCCCCCACCCCACCGACACCGTGCGGATGTTGATGGGCGAGGCGTTCGAGTTCGTTCGCTAGTTCGTGGCGTTGGACCTGACGGGTCGTTCAAGTTCCGGAGTCCGGTCGGTACCTTGGGTCTGCCTTTACGCGATTCCCTTTCGCGTGGGTCGCCGGAGCCCTCTATCCATGTTCAATCCTCCTGACTTGCGGCCAGGAGCCTTCGCTGGCGCCCTGCTGCTGGCCCTCTTTCTTCTCGCCACGGGATGCGCCACCGCACCGAGCACCTCTACGCGAGGAGGGGCGCTGCGAAATTCGCCGCGCACGACCACCGAGGATGCATGGGGTGACTCCGCGACTACGACTTCCCGTCCGCGCGAGAGCCGCCAGCCGATGTGGCGACACGTGAGGGCGAGAGCTGATGCAACGCGGGTGGGTCATGGCGGCGATCGAAGCGAGAGCCAGGACGTCACCCAGGTACGTCAAGCGCTCCGCGGAGCCATCGACGAGGTCAAGAGGGTCATGGATGGCGTCGAGACCACGCACGCCCGGCTCTCCTCGCGGTCAGCCGCATCCAGCGGTCGCCGACTCGAGGGAGTCTTCACGCGATATCTCGACCTCGCGGCCAATCAGTCCCCGTGGATTCGTGGAGCGCTCGGGAGCACGACGCGGGTGGTGGGCGTGGCGTCAGGAGTGGAGGAGCCCGACATGGAACTGGGGCTTCTTCGTATGACAGGGCCTCGCCTGCAGTCCGCGATGTTCGGAGCGTTCCTGCTGGCCACGTGGATGGACTTCCTTCAGCTCACGGATGCACTGCTTCGCGACTGTCCCCTGTGCGGGACCGAGAAGCTGTTCGTGGACCTGCATCGCGTCCAGGGCTTGTTGGCGCCTGCGCTGACGGACCTCTCGTCCCAGGACCCGGAGCGGGTCGAGATGGCGGCGGCCACCCTGCCCGCGCTGATGGGGACGTTGACGCGTGAGTTCGATGCCATTCAGCGGGATGCCCGCTCCGCCATGGAGACAGGGGGAAAGGTGCTGGTGGCCACGCAGGTGCTGGAGATGCTCACACTGATATCCACGATGAGGATGTCATTCCCTCGGCCACCGCCAGCAGTCTCCGTGACGATGGGCGCGGGACTCGTGATGAGCTCCGGCGGCGTCATGGCGGGCTCGCGGCTCGTGCTTTCGGCCGACTGGGTGGAGATGATGCGGAGGCTCGTGCAAGCGGGCGTCCTCTCCATGCCCGTCGTGAGCGCCGCTGTCCGCATCCATGGCGGCCAAGCGATGCTGGCACAGGCGAATCAGGACCTGCCCAAGGGAGTGCGTGACGCGTTGGGCGACAGTCCCGAGGTGCGCGGCATGCACGTGACGGGCAGAGCCGGCGCTGGCATGTCCGACGCGCCGAAGCACCACGTCCTGCCGAAGGAGCATCGCGGGTGGTTCGAGCAACGAGGCTTCAAGGGTGACTTCGACATCGACCAGTTCTGCGTCCGCTTGGAGCAGGCCCACCACGAGGCGGTTCACGGTGGAGGGAACTGGAAGCTCGGACGGACCTGGCCGGGGGAGTGAAACCGGATGATCATGGGGACTTTGCGCGAAGCGGAGACGAATGCCGGCCGAACCCTGACGCGGAATGCAGTGCTGAAGCTCGTCGCCACCGAGATGAAGCGCTATAGCATCCCCGCGAACTTCACCGCATGGAGCGGGCCATGACCGAAGGACCATCCTGGAGCGGAAACTGGCCTGCACGACTGTATGAACGTGTTCGCAAGCTGGGGTACGGCTCCTTGACTGAATTCGCGGAAGCCCAGCCCACCGCATCACTGGTCGAACTGGCTGAGACCTTGGGCAACGGAGACTTCGCGGGGATACAGGTCTTCAGGGGACTGGTCGAGGAGGCCGAACGGTCTCGAACCGTCACTCGACTGGTACGAGGTCAACTCGTTCGAGAGCTGGCCGAAGGGCTCCCCAACGGTTGGCCCCCTGTGCTGGATGACGATACACGGATGGAGGTTGCCCTCATCCTTGGCTCCTGGTTCGGGTTCACGCCCGAGACGCATCAAGAACGCGTCAGGAGGGCGAATGCGGCACTGCTCGCCACCCCTCCCCCGCCCGGCTGGCGGCCCACGGGGCCCGACGACGAGATACTCCGAACCATCCTGCCCGATGAAGAAGCGTGACAGCCACCATCCCGCACGGGAACCCATGAGCTTCACGCAGGGAGAGGACGATGAGCGGTGGAGACGCATGGCAGGGTGACCTCAAGGCGCGTCTCTACGAGCGAGTCCGTACGCTCGGCCATGATTCGCTCACGGCCTTCGCCGAGGCACGGCCCGCGGTCCCCCTGTACCTGCTCGCCGAGGAGCTCGGGAAGGACGATGTCGTCGCGATCCAGGTACTCAGCGGCCTCCTGCACGAGGCGGAGTTGCGAAAACAGGTCACCCGGCTTCGTTCGTGATGTGCTCGTGCGGGAACTGGCCGAGTCCTTCCCGAACGGCTGGCCGGAGCGACCTTCGTCACCCTCTTCACCGCCTTCCCCCGCGAGTTCGTCCTCGCCCTCGCCGGCATGGCCCTGTTCGGCACCATCGCCAACAGCCTGTCCACGGCCATGAGCAGCGAGCGCCATCGCGAGGGTGCTGTCGTCACCTTCCTCGTCGCCCTGTCCAATGTCTCCCTGTTCGGCGTCGGCGCCGCCTTCTGGGCCCTGGTCCTGGGTCTCGCCACCTCCACCGTCGTCAACTGGCGACGCTAGGAATCCCCCGCGCGCCCGCCTTCCCCGAGACATGGCGCGCCGCGTGATACATCGCTGAAGAAGCCTGGCCGTTCCGCCCCGGGTGAATTACGGGGACCCCGGATTGCTCGGTTGCTTGGAGAATGTGAAAGTATGCCTCGAGTCGTCCGCAGTCGTCCCCCTCTCGAGGCCCCCCCAGCGTGAGCGCCCGACCTGGTCTTGCCTTCGCAGTGTCCGTGGAACAGGGAGTCCCCTCCGCCCTCCCCTCCCGCGCCATCGAAGTCGACGTCGGCGTGGCGCTGCCGACCGCCTTCGGCGGCCTGCGCAAGGTCCTCAAGGCCTGTGAGGACGCGGCCCCCGACGTCCACCGCGCCATCGCCGCCGCCCACCCCTCCGAGTGGAACCGGCTGTTCCCGGGCACGACGCAGGGCGTCCCCGCGCTCGAGGACCTGGCGCTGTCCCCGTCCGAGCGACGGCTCCACCGTGAATCCGAGCAGACGTTCTGGATTCTCACCGTGGCCGCGCGGACCCTCGTGGAGACGCTGCGCGCCAGCGGCCGCCCGCTCGTCCTCCATGGCGCGGGCGAGTGTGACCTGGTCAGCCTGCGCGCCGTCATGCGCGCCGCCGAGTGGGCCCGGCTGGAGGGCCTGGACGGCACCCTCCTGCTCACCGGCTGGCGGATGCGACGTCCCCATGGCGCCGCCGCCTTCGAGTCCCGCCGGCAGGCCTATCTCGACTCGCTGTGCGACCGCATGCGCGTCCCCCACGCCTCCGGCCCGGGCCCCGTGTCCTCGCGCGCGCTGGAGCCCGCGGTGGACCTGGAGGGCCGCTACCTGCGGCTCGTGGTGGACGAGTCGGAGTCGCGCGAGGCGCGCGTCGCCGCGGCCATCCTGGCCATCCGCAGCTGCTTCTTCACCACGAACTACGAGGGCGCGCTGCTCGCCGCCGAGCACGGCCTGTCGCTGCTCGAGTCCACGTCCGAGCCGGACTTCCCCGGGCGCGTGGTCCAGGCCTGGGAGGCGCTCGATACGGGCTTCACCACGCCGGCCATCGAAATCGACCGCGCGAGCCTGGGCGACGAGGACGAGCTGAAGGCCCTGCTCCACCGGTGCATGGGCGTGGTGCAGGTCTTCACCGGCTCGCACGACGAGGCCATGGCCGCGTTCGGCCGCGGGCTCGAGTGCCGACTGCCTCCCGAGCTGCGCGCGCGGCTGCACATGTTCCGCGCGCTGACGCTCACCAAGCGCTTCGGGCAGCTCCCCAACGCCCGCGCGGAGGTGGAGGCGGGGCTCGCGGAGCTCGGCCGTTCCACCGCGCCGGACCGCGCGCTCCAGGAGGGCTGGCTGCGCAACGTGTGCGCGCTGACCTGGTTCCAGGAGCGCAAGCTCGACAAGGCACTGGTGGAGGAGAAGCTCGCCATGCGCTGCGTGGGTGATTTGCACGACGCGAGCGCCACACACCTGAAGATCAACCTCATCTCCAATGCCAGCTACCTGCAGGAATCCGCGCGGCAGTTCGCGGACGCCATCGGCACGTGGCGGCGCTTCGAGGGCATCAGCGAGCGCTGGGGCGTCAACTTCTCCAAGCACCACCGCTACCGACTCGCGGGCCTGGAGTTCGCGGCGGGCCAGCGTGACGAGGCCGTGGACCACTTCCAGCAGGCCTATGCCAGCGCGGAGGCCCTGCGCGACTCGTTCCACCGTCAGGTCATCGCGGCGGAGCTCGGCCGCCTGTTCCTGGACGACGGACGCATGGAGCAGGCGGTGGAGTGGTTCGCCCGCGCCGAGCAGCACGCCCGCGAGATTGGCGAGCCCCTGAAGGCGGCGGAGAGCCTGGCGGGGCTGTCGCTCGCGGCGGGACGCGAGGATTGGTCCGAGGCCCTGCGCTGCGCCCGGGCCAGCACCACCTGGCCCAAGGAGACCCAGGCCCTGGTGGACGCCCTCACGAGGTCGGACGCGAAGGCGGTGCACGCGCTGCTGCCCCGCCCTCGCACGAAGCTGAACAGGCCGTTCGACTCGGTCAGCCTCTACTGAGACACCGACGCGTCACTGGCGCGTCGCCGTGAAGCGGCGCACCACGCGGCACTCCGGGTCGCCATCCACCGTGTTCACGTGGCTGGCATTGAACGTCCCGGAGAAGGAGGCCGGCGCGTCGAGGCGCTCGGGGGGTTCGGCGAAGACACCGTCGATGAGATAGAGCAGCTCGGTGGGAGGGCCCTCGCGGCGACGCAGCTCCACCACCGCCCGCAGCACGAGGTGTTTGTCTTCGCCCACCTTGTAGTGCGAGCCCGTGAGCGGGACCTCGCCCAGGGTGCCCTGGATGTCCACCTCGCGTCCGTTCTGGACGACGACGACCCGCTCGCCCTCCGGCAACGACACGCCGACCTGGGCGCAGTCGGCGCTCAACGGCGTGGTGTCCTGGAAGCGGAACACGTAGGCGCCGCTGATGGCGCAGCCGAACTCACACTGCTCGGGCGCGATGACGTCGACGTCGTCATCCCCGCTGTCGCAGCCCGGATTGCCCATGCCGCTACCCATGGAGAGCACGGCCGTCACCAACAGCAACGGGACGCGCAGGTACGTCTTTCCTCGAGACACTTCGTCACGCATGTCGGATTCCCCACCCACTGCTTTCCGGCCCAGAGACGGTGTTTCCCAGCCAAGAGGTCAGCCGCGTCCCTCGCCCGGCCCCAGGGCCCGGGCAGGAGGGAACGGCGTCTCGCGCCCCGACGCCACCTGCTCCACCACCAGCGCCGCCGCGTGGGCGCCGGTGAGAATCCCCTGCCCGCCCAATCCCGTGGCCACGAACGTGCGCCGCGTGCCCGGGTAGCGCCCCAGGTACGGACGACCATCCGGCGTCACCGCGCGCAGCCCAGCCCAGGCGCGCACGAAGCGAGCCTCGCGCAGGCGCGGCGCCAGCTTCGCCACCGTGGCGCTCAGGTGCAGCAGGCCCGTGGGCGTCACGTTCTCCACGAAGCCGACGTCCTCCTCCGTGGCCCCCACCACCAGCTCTCCCGCGCGCCACGGCGCCAGGTACGTCGGCCCGGACACGACCCGCGACAGGGAGAGCCCCGGCTGGTGCACCACCATCATCTGCCCTCGCACCGGCTTGAGCGGCAGCGGAGGCAGGCCCGCGAGTGTCGAGGACCAGGGCCCCGCGCTCACGAGGAGCTGGTCCGCGCGCAGCGTCTCACGGTCCGTGCGCAGCACCACCGCGTCGGAGGTCTCCTCCACCGCGCGCGCCGCCTCTCCGAGCCGCAGCCGTACACCCGCGCGAGCCGCCGCGCCCAGCAACGCGTTGACGTAGCCCTCCGTGTCCACCATGTGGCCACGTGACGACTCGAAGGCCCCCAACAGCGGCGTCCCTTCCAGCGCGGGCTCCAGCTCCACCAGGCGCGCGGCGTCGACCCACGTGCCCAGCTCCTCGGGATGTTTCCCGGCGCGCGTCGCGAGCGCGTCACGGCCCTTGGTGTCGGCGGCGATGCGGAGAATGCCCTGTCCGCGGCGAAGCAGCGCGCCCTCGGGGAGCGAGTCCAGCTCGGCCACCAGCGCATCCCTGCCGCCGCGCGCGAAGGCCAGCATGTCCGCGTCGTCGTAGAGGCGCACGGAGGGAATCGCCACACCCGCCGCCGCGCGAGAGCCCCGGCCTCCCGGGTCCACCGCGTCCAACACCGTCACGCGCGCGCCGAGCGCCGCCAGCCGCCGCGCGGCCGACAGCCCCACCACGCCCGCGCCGAGAATCAGGACCTCCGAGCTGAAACCCATCCGTCAGACCCACCGGTGTGCCGCGAGATGTCGCTCCTGAATACACGAAGGGCGCCGCCCCTGTATCGAGGGGACGGCGCCCGGGGGGGAGGGCCACTGCGATGAAGCCCTGAATCAGGCGACCGTCGTCTCGGCCATGCGCTTGGCGAACAGCTCCGCCGCGTTGCGCAGGCTCTGCTCGGACAGGCCGTTCTTCTCGTTCGCCTTCACCACGTCCGACAGCAGGTCGGTGATCTGGTTCTTGCCGTTGAGCTTGTCGAGCAGGCCGCTCACGAGGCTGTTGCCGCCCATGCCCTCGAGGAAGTTGCTGCCCGGGAACTTGTTGAGCAGGTTCTTCGCGACGCTCGCGCCGGGGAAGAGGTCCATGGCCGCGCCCAGGCCCGCCTGGAGCGGGTTCTCGCCCTTCATCAGCCCGCTGACGAACCCCGCCGCGATGCCCAGGGCCGGGTTGATGGCCGTGAGCGCCGGCTTGAGGATGTCCAGCGCCTTGCCGAGAACGTTCTTGAAGAGCCCCATGATTGCCTCTCGCGTGCCGGCGTCGCGCAGCGTCCGCCGAAAGTAAGCCTGACAGTGGAGTTATCGGACGGGCGCCCACAAAGTTCCGTGGATCCGGAACAAATCCGGGACAGCCCCGTCAGGCCCAGTGATTCCGCGAGGTTGTGGGGCTCAGCCCTTCTTCGGGCCACGCGGTGGGGTCGGCGCGCCCCGGGACTCGGGGGCGCCGGTGAGGACCGCGTCCGAGGCCAGCGCGGCCTTGTAGCGCTCATCGCCCTTGTCGGAGCTGAAGCCATCGCGCTGCTGGGCGCGGCTGATGATGACCTCGCCGCTGATGAGCTTGTCGAGGTGGCCCTGAATCTCCTCGACGGTGGCAGCCTTGGGGTCCTTGGCCTTGAGTTCGTGGTCGAGGGTGATCTCCAGCGGCATCTGCTTCTGGGGGTGCTGGGCGTAGTCGAGGATCTTCTCGACGTAGGCCTCCACCGGAAGCTGGAGCATCCGCGCCTGCTCCTTCACGTCGGCGTCCGCGAGCAGCTCCGCGCGAATCTCCTCCACGGGGCGCTTGAGCTTCCGGGGCTCCGGAACGACGGTGTTCTCTCCAGCCATGACCTCTCCAGGGTGGTGCGCCGAACCTCGGGTGCATTCTGTTCGCGGACGTGGCTCGGATGTCAAAGCGGCGACGCGCCTTCGCTCCAGCGGGTGAACTGCATGCGCAGCTCACAGGTGTAGCGGCCCCGCTCGTCCCGGAGCCAGAGCTGCTCGGGGGCCGGGTACATCTCCTCCACGGAGAGCCGCTCGGCCTCCCGGGCCAGGTGCGAGAGCAGGTCCAACGCGAAGGGGCTCGCGGTGTCGATGAGGTAGGGCTTGCGCTCCTTCGTGCTGCGCATGAAGACGAAGCGAGGCCAGCCACGCACGTGTCGCTCACGCTGCACGGCGAGGAACAGCTCGAAGCCCGAGGGACGCGCGAGGTGCTCGGAGGACAACTCCCAGCGCTCGCGCTGGTACACCGCGCCGCCGATGCTCAGCCGAGGCAGGTGCTGTCCCTTCGTGCGCAGCGGCGCATGGAGCACCTGCGGATGCGCCAGCGCGGCGAAGGGCGGGTAGGAAGAGAAGTCATCCAGCGGCAGGTACAGGTGCAGCCGCTCACCCTTCCCGTCCACGAGCACGGGGCCCTGGGACGTGGGCAGGACCTTCACGTCGCCCGGCGTGAGCGCGCCGTCCTCGACGTCCAGCACGTCCGACACCGAATAGACGAGCCGCCGGCCCGGGAAGACATAGAAACCCTTGTTGCGACGGCGGATGGACAGGCCCACGAGTCCGCGCGCGGACGGGTCCGACTCCAACCAGCGCGAGGCCACCGCCGCGTAGCGCTCCTTCGACGGGAAGAACGCGCTCAGCCAGCTTCGCAGGAGCAGGTGGTGATGCACTCGCGCGAGCATCACCTCGAAGCCCGCGCCGTCCCCCTTCGCGGCGAGGCAGACATCCGGCAACGCGTAGCGGCCTCCCGGCGTGGACGTGCCGAGGAAGTCCACCGGCAACGTGCGCGCGCGCTCGGGTGACTCGTCCAGCAACACTGGGGGCACCGGCGAGAAGCGGCTGCCCGTCACCTGGTCCGGGCGCAGTCGCACCGCGTAGTCGAGCAGATCCACCGGACGCTCGTCCGTGCCGAGCGCCTCGCGCACCTGCTCGCGGAAGCCCTGCTGGACGCGCTCGCCATAGGCGGCCGAGAGCTCGAGCGGGCCGCTCAGCGCGGATTCGAGCGCCTCGGTGAAGCGGCGGCCGAAGCGCAGACGGAACGGAGAGCTGGCCTCCTCGTAGAGGATGAGCCGGTCCGCGTACACCTGACCGTCACCGCGTCGGGCTGGCTTGCCGGTGGCCTCCGTGAAGCACGCCTCCAGCTCAAGGAGCAGCACCTTGCGGCGGGTCAGGTCCGCGGTCTGGAACTCGGCCTTCAGGCGCGACAGCGTGTCCAGGCGCTCCAACCAACGCGAGCGCGCCTCCAGTTCGGGCAGCGCGGCGACGGCGTCCCGCACGCTCTCGAAGGTCGCGAAGTCGTTGGGGCGGAACGGCAGTCCCCAGAGCAGCAGCGCGCCCTTCACCAGGGGCAGCGCGGCGCGCTCAGCGTCCTCCACCGCGAGGCCCAGCACCTTCGCCGCGGCGGCGGGCGTGGGATGCTCGCGGAGCACGGACAGCAGGCGCTCGGCGCTCTCGGAGAGCGGCACCTCCAGCTTCAACACCTCGCAGGCGGCGCGGCCGGGGGACACCGTGAAGAGCGGGTTGAGGCGCAGCGGGAGATGGGGCCGCAGCGTGCGCTCGCGGCCCACCGCGCGCGCCAGCTCCGTCACCGCCCAGAAGGAGAAGAAGGTGCGTCGGCTCGTGTCACCGCTCGCGACGGTGCGCACGTCGAACCCGTCTTCGTCCGTGCGCTCGCCGTAGGAGATGGGACCGAAGAAGCTCGTGGTCTCGTTCTTGGCGCAGAAGCGCTGGAGGTACGTGTAGACCTGTCGCTCCACCCGGCGCCCGTCGGACGTGTCCTTGCGCTCACCGCCACGCAGGTAGCGCGCCCAGACGTTGTCGAACATCGCGGGGCTGGAGAGGAACACCGCCTCCTGGATGGAGGGCTCCGCCGCGCGCTCGCGCAGCCTCGAGCGCAGCTCCGAGCGCTCCTGGGCATGGCGCGCCAGGAGGGACTCGTACCCGGCACGCAGGCGCGACAGCACGGCGAGGCGCTCCGAGCCCGCGGGCGCCCAACGCGGCGCCGTGCCATTCGCGAGCAACGCCCGGAGGACGGGGGCCTTGACGGGGTTGCCCTCCGCGCTCAGCGCATCCAGGAGCGCCTGCTCGTCCGCGAGCCATCGGTTCGCGTCGTCCACCAGCGCGGTGGAGAACCCGAGCGACTCCAGCCAGTCGAAGGGGAAGCCGGCATGACGGAGCACGAACACCTCGCCCAAGGTCCAGCGTCCGCTCATCCGTGCGTCCTCTCCAGGATGGACTTCGTCACCAACATCTCCACCAGCTTCGCGCGCTGCGCTTCCGGCACCTGGGGCAAGGCGCTCGCCACGTCGGTGGCCTCGGTCAATCGGGCCAGCACCGGCGCGAGGCGCGCATCCATCGCGACCACCCCACCCGTGCGCAGGTTCGCCGCGTACCAGGAAGGCTTCGGCGCCCCTTCGAGCGTGGCGGGCAGGTGCACCACCGCGCAGTCCACGTCCAGACGGACGTGCGTGGCGCCATCGAGGCCTGGCGGTGCGAGCAGGAAGGCCGCCGCGACACGGCCTGGACTGAGCGGAGCCCGAGTCATCAGCCGGCTCGCCAGCGACGTGAGGACCCCGGGCAGACGCGCACTGGGAATCGTGCCTGGCCTCTCGACGGGGCGACTGCGCGACAAATCGCGGTCCGCCGGAGCGTCTCCGGGCTGTCCCCACCAGCGCGCCGGGTTGCGGACCCGCGCGATGCGCTCCACCGACGCATGGAACGGGCGCACGCCGGCGAGGTGGTCGAAGAAGCGTGAGCCCTCCAGCGCGGCCAGCGTGGCGTCCAGCGCCGCCTCGTCCACACCTGGCGCGCCGACCCACCACTCCGCGACGACACGCACGCCCGCGGCCTTCAGTCGTTGGTAGCCCTGGACCAGGAGCTCCACCGGGATGAAGCCATGGTCGGGGTCGACCACGCGGCCGTTCGCGAGGCCGCAGAACCCCACCACCACCGTGTGACAGCCGCTCTCCACGAGCGCGTCCGCGGCCAGGAGCGAGCCGAGCGAGACATGCCCCGCCCACCGCGCGCCCCCTGTGTACGCGCGCACGTCGTCCAACGAGCACCGACCGAGCCAACCCTCCTCGGGTCCGGACTCCGGCCTCGCGCTGTCGGGCTCCATCACCGCCCAGTCCTGGTCATCGCCCCACGGGTACGGAGCCAGGACCTCCAGCCCGAGCCCGTCGGAGATCCACACGAGGTCCTCGACGCTCGTGTCGCCGGACAGCGGGCGCACACGCCAACGCAACGCGGGGACCTGCTCCGGGAACGTGGCGCGCCGGAAGGCGGGCATCCGCGCCAGCACCTTGCGATGCGTCGAGGCAAAGGGCCCCGCGACCTCCAGGGCCACGTGCGCGGGGCACGCCTGCGCCAGGGACACGGCGGCCGGGAGCTGGAGGTCTCGCTCCAACCACAGACGAACGCACCGCGCATCCTCGAACCGAGCGAGCACCGCCGCCACGTCATCCGAGAACGGCGAGGGCATCCCCGACACGCGCTGCACGTCCGCGCTCCGCTCCGTCGTCCCGGCCTCCAGCTCCACGTCATCGAGTCGCAGGTGCACGCCGTGAGGCGGGCCGGAGATGGCCGTCAGCACCGCGCCCAGCGCGCGCAGCTCCGACAGAGCGCCTCGTTCACGCAGCCCCTGCGCGGCTCGCAGCAGGAGCAGCTCGCGCATCGTCTGGGACGACGGGGGCGCCGACTCGCGCGTCAGACACTCCGCTTCCACGGACCCGGCGGAGAAGACCCGACGGGTGAAGTCCCTCGCCAGGTCCAGCAGGTGCCACCCCTCGGGGACCTCGGGCACGAGCGTCACGTCCCGATGTGGAGGCAGCACCAGCCAGTTCATCGCGCCTCCTCCCGCGAGACGCAGGGAGCGCCCGACATCAGCGTGCAGCGCAGCTCCACCGTGTGGCGGCCCATGGGCCCTCGCAGCCAGAGCTGCTCCGGCCCGGGCAGCATCTCCGAGAGGAGGACCTCCTCCTTCTGCTCCAGCAGGTTGAGGAAGACGCGCAGCAGCGGCGGACTGCGCACATCCACCAGCACCGGTTTGCGCTCGCCCTTGAACTTCGCGAAGACACACGGAGGAAGCCCCCGCGCGTCCCACAGGCCCGAGGCGACACGCAGCCTCGCGCGGTCGTCCTTGCACGCCAGCAGCGCCTCACACGCCGCCGCGTCCAGCTTCCACTGCTCGCGCTGCACCACCACGCCACCGAGCGTCACTCGGGGCGTGTGCTCTCCCAGGGACACCTTCAAGGGGCGGATGCGAGGCAGCGAGAACGCCGTGTGCACCGCGCTCTCCAGCTCGCCGTTGTAGAGGCAGACCTCGGAGCCCAGCCGCTTCGACACGAGCCGCGCGCTCTTGCCATCGCTCTCGACGAACAGGTCATCCAGGGGGATTCGCCACGCGGAGGCGTGGGAGCTCACGCCGCCCAGCTCCACCACCGGCCCCGGGAACTCGGAGGGCAACAACCCCGTGCGTCGCGACGGCAACACGGTCACCAACGGCACGGAGCGAGACAGCGCCCCGAGCGCGCGCACCATCTCGCTCTCCACCTTCGCGCGCGACGGATGGAACTGGAGCGCCCAGCCCCACACGAGCGCGGTGTCGTGGATGTCTCCCATCACCAGCGTGTACTCGCCCCGGCCCCACGCCTCCACGTCCGTCGCGCCCACCAGCAGGTCCACGGAGGTGACGAGCGGCAGGGTCCGCCCAGCGTCCCACGAGGGGCGCTCCACCGCGCCCAGCTCGACGGACCGGGCGGCCGCGTCGGGAATGGACTTCGCGAGCAGCTCCGCCACCGTCGTGTCCAGCGGCACGGGCAGGTCCGCGGCGGCGGCCGCCACCTTCCAGAAGGGCACCGTGCGCGAGCCCACCTTGCGAGCCACCGCCTCACGGGCCGCGTCACGCGTGCGCCACGCCGCCTCCGCCATCCACGCCAGCGCCGGCTCCAGGCGCGCGCCCAGCTCCCGCGCGCGCTCACCGCCGACCTCCAGCCGCAGGTCTCCGCCGCACTCCTCCCGCAGCGGGAGACGGTCCTGGTAGAAGTTGTGGGACTCGGACGCGGGGCCGCGCTCCGTCGGCGGCGCCACGCCCCACAGCTCCTTCGCCTTGCGCGCGAAGGCGTCCTGGAGCGCCATCTTCCCGCTCGCGTCGGCCGCCCCGTAGCGCCCCATCAGCTCCAGCAGCGTGCTCAGCCCCTCGACGTGACGACGCGCGCCCGCGCCCGGCAGCGCGGCGACTCGCTGGGCCAGGTCGTCCACCGGGTGATGCACGGCGGACGGGACCTCGAGCTGATGCGTGAGCAGCGCCTTGTCACAGCCGAGCCGCAGCGCCTCGCGCGCCATGCCGGGCGCCACGCCGAGCGAGGACGCGAGCGCCGCCAGCGTGCGCGTCCCATCCGCCAGCTCCACGATTCGCGGCAGCAGCTCCTCCACGCTCTCCGGCGTCGGCCCTGCCTTGCGCGCGGGCATCTCCGCGAAGGCCTTGCGGCGCGGCACCAGCCACGAGGCGATGTCCGGGTCGAAGGCGATCGCGCGCACCAGCCCCTGCACCAGCCACGACGCCGCGAAGGTGTTGCGCCCCACCAGCGTCTCGGGGCCGGACCAGCGCAGCGTCACGCCCGTGGGCGCCTGTGCATCCACCCGGCCGTAGTTGATGGGGCCGAAGAAGCCCATCGTCTCGTTCTTCGCGCACAGCCGCTGGAGGTAGCTGGCCACCTGCCTGCGCAGCCGCGAGCCCTCGCGCTTGGCGAGCAGGTCCCTGGCCACGGGGGGACTGGAGCTGGCCACCGCCTCCAGGAAGCGCGGCTCCTGGCACAGCGCCTCCATCCGCGTCTCCACCGCCGGCAGCTCACGCTCCAGCGCCGACGCGAGGGCGGCCTCCGCCTCCTGCGCCGCGCGGGCGCGGGTGTTCCACTCCGCGAAGCGCTCGGGGGCCTCCAGTCCCTCCGTGTCGACAGGGCGGCCCGCCTTGAGCGCGGAGAGCAGCTCCCGGGGGGGACGGTGCACGCGCGGGCCCTGGGCACGCAGCGCGTCCAAGGCGCGCCGCTCCGCCTCGAGCGCGCGCGCCCACCGCGCCGACTCCGGACACCCCAGCCGCTCCAGCCAGTCGAACGGGAAGCCTGTCGCGCGAACGACGAGGTGGGGGAAGAGGGTCCAGCCCTTCATGGATCACATGCCCTTCAACCTCGAGGGACGCCCCACAAGAGGCGTCCCGTCCCGAGGCCAGCCATTGCGACTTTAGCGAGCCGTCACGACAATCTCCTGCCCAGGCACCGCGAGCACCCACCGCGTGCTCTCGCTCCCCGCGCAGTTCACCACCACCTCCAGCTCCCTGCCCGCCTCGATGGAGGACTTCGTCACCGGCGTGCGGTGGGGCAGCACCGCGCCATCCACCTTCACCTCACACCCCGGCGAGCTGGTCGCCACGCTCAGCGCCCCACGCGTCCCGGACTGCGGCGTGGCGTCCGCCAGCGTGCGCACGTCGATGTCCTCGCGCTGCGTCGTCGTGCCGAACCGGCGCAGCTTGCCATCCACCGCCGTGGAGATGAGCAGCGAGCCGGTGGGCGGCACCGCGAGCGTCTTCGTGCCGGGCTCCACCCGCACACCGCCGACGAACACGTGCTCGCCCTCCGACAGGTTCACGAACACGGAGCCGGAGCCGCGCAGCATCACCAGCGCCACCACCGCGATGACCAGGAGCGCGCCACCACCGATGGCCGCCCACTTCCACGTGGAGGCATTCGAGGGCTCCGCCCCATCGGCCTCGACCTCGGGCTCGACGCGGGGAGGCGCGACAGGGACCGGATGCGCCGTCGTGGAGGGACGGGGCGCCGGAGCCGGCCTGGGCGCCACGTTCGCCGCGGGAATCCCCACGGACGACGGACGCTGCGGCGCGGGCACCGCGGTGTGTCCCGGCTGCGAGGGCCTGGGCGCGGGCGCGACGGGACGCGGAGGCGCCGCGGGAGGCGTGGTCCCGGGCTGGAGCACCACCACCTCCGTCCTGTCCCCCGCGTCCAGGTCCGGGAGCATCGGCAGCTCGGGCGCGACGGGAGGCGGAGGAGGACGCACGGGCGCCACGGGAGGCGGCGTCGCGGGACGCGCGGCGACCGGCGCGGGACGCGGAGGCGGCGCGGCCAGGGGAGACGGACGCGGCGGAGTCCCGGGCACGGGGGGCGCGGACATGCTGCCGCTGCCCGTCCCCGGCACGCGGGGGATGCTTCCACTGGTGGAGGCCGTCGGCTTCGGGCCGCTGCCCGTCCCAGGCCTCGGCGTCTTGCCGTCCACCGGCGCGGCCATGTCGCCGCTGCCCGTGCCGCTTCCGGAGGGGACCGGGCGCGGATGGCTGCCCGTCCCCGTCGCGGAGGACGGCGCGTACTCCACCAGCCGGTCCCCGAGCGTGTCCTTGAAGAACTGCGCCACCGCCGCCGGAGACGAGTTGAGGCGGTGGTGCGCCATCACCGCTTCGATCTCCTCGCGCATCGCCGCGGCGGACGCCGTGCGGCGCGCCGGGTCCTTCACCAGCGCGCGGAGGATGAGGTCGGAGACGTCCTGCGGGATGTTGGGCCGCAGCTGCGAGGGCACCGGCGCCGGCTCGCGCACGATGGCGTTGAGCGTGGCCGCGTCGTGGTCCCTGCGGAACGGCAGCTGTCCGGTGAGCAGTTCGAAGAGCACCACGCCCAGCGCGAACACGTCGTTGCGCGCGTCCAGCGTGCGCCCGGACGCGGCCTCCGGGGAGATGTAGGAGATCTTCCCCTTCAGCACGCCCGCCTGCGTGTGCTCCTCGCCCGCCACCTTGGCGATGCCGAAGTCGCTGAGCTTGATGGCGCCGTCCAGCGAGATGAGCACGTTGTGCGGGCTGACGTCGCGGTGCACCACCGGGTGCGGAATGCCCGCCGGGTCCACGTACGCATGCGCGTAGTGCAGGCCCGCGGCCACCTCCGCCACGATTCGCAGCGCGTGCTCCAGGGGCAACGCCAGCCCCTTGCGGCGCAGCTCGTTCACCAGCCGCTTCAGGTCCGGCCCGCGCACGTACTCCATCAGGATGTACGCCACCCCGTCGGACACGCCCACGTCGAAGGTCTGCACGACGTTGGGATGCGTCAGCCGCGCGTTGGCGCGCGCCTCCGCGAAGAGCATGTCCACGAACTCGGGGTTCTGCGCGAACTGCGGGAGGATCTTCTTCATCACCACGAACTTCTCGAAGCCCTTCACGCCGACCTGCTTGGCGAGGAAGACCTCCGCCATGCCGCCCTGCCCCAGCCGGCGGATGACGTTCAGCTTGGTGCTGCCCAGCGAGTTGGAGATGTCGGTGGGCGAGCCCTTGTTCGCCTGCGGGTCGATGTTGGTGGACCCGAACAGGTACTGGCTGAGCGCGCGCGGCTCCAGCACCTCGATGTCCTCGATCGGCCGGTCCGTCAGCTGCATCCGCGCCAGGAACCCCTGCAGCTGGGGCATGTGCGGCACCTGCGCTGCGCCGCCGCAGATGGGGCACTCGTTGGACAGACCCGTCTGCTGCGTGCGCAGCTGCGCCAGGTACGCGCTGGCCTGGATGCGCTGGTGGCTCACCTGTCCGCAGCTGCGGCACTCACACGGCAGCCACAGCGTGGCGAGCTTCGCGGGCAGCAGCTTGGCCGAGCGCGCCAGCACGGCCAGCGCCGGCGGAGGCAGCCGGCAGAGCACCACCTGCGCGCCCTGCGCGGCGGTATCCAGCACCTGCTCCAGCTTGGGCAAGGCCTCCGGCTCCACCTTGCTCACGTGGCTGAAGTCGAACGCGACGCGCCCCTCCAGACCCGAGGCGAGCCGGCGCACGTTGAGGTCGCCCTTGAGGGTGCTCGCCAGCGAGATGAAGGTGATGTCGTCCTGGACGATCTTCAGGTGCTGCGGAAGGTCCGGCTGCTCCTTCGGCATGCTGGCGCGCAGGTAGCGCATCACCACCGGGTCCACGGTGCCGAACTGCTGGCGGCGCGCGTAGTCGAAGAACTCGCCCGGCAGGTCCGCGAACTCCAGCGGGTTGGAGCAGACGGGGCAGGCGTGCTCGGGCGCGCGCTCCTCGGCGATGACCTGCGCCTCGTCGACCAGGTTCACCACCCGCATCCGGTCTTCGTTGCAGGTGCGGCACGTGTACGGCGCCAGCATGGAGAGCACGCGGGCGACTCCCGCGAAGCCCTCCACCATGTTGAGCTGGTCCACCACGACGGGCGGAGCGTGGACGACGTAGAGCCCCAGCGCGCCCGGGGGCAGCTTGGCGGCGAACTCGATCCACCGACGCACGCCGAAGGAGCTGATGCGCTCCACCCTCCCCAGGTCGACGACGAGAAGCCCGCTGAGCTCCGGGCTGGTCGACGTCAGGGGGAAGGTCTCGTCGATGACGCCGGCGATCCGGACGTGGGTGATGGTACCCACTCGGAGCCGGCTGATGATGGCGTTGGAACCCTGGCTATCCACCGGCCCTGACCTCATGCGAACAGAAAAGCAGTGACTTGGGCTGGGTCGCGCGGCGGCGCGCGTCTCCCAGGTCCACCACGCACACGACGCGAGACTCGCGGCCGACGCACACCCGCGCGGCCACCGTGTCGCAATGCTCGAGGATGCGGCGCAACCCGAGGCCCGCTCCGCCCCCGGACGCATCCACCTTCACCTTCTGGCCCCACCCGTCCAGCGCCCGGGCGAACGGCCCCGGCCGCAGCCCGCCGAAGCGGTCCGCCACCTCCAGCCACATCCGGCCGTCCTCCACCGCGAACACCAGCTCGCAGGCGTCCTCCGGCGCCACCTCGCGCACCTCGGTGCGGCGGTGCGCGTAGCGGGGCTCGCCCTTGGCGTCCACCGGCGCATCCAGCAGCGCGTTGGCGGAGAGCTCATGCACCACGTCCGCCACCAGCCCCGCGGCCACCCGGCTGCCCTCGGCCGCGCCCACCGCCGCCGCGGCCGCCGTGGCCGCCTCGTGGATGTCCGTCACGCGGCGCAGTGGATGGCGCGTCACCTCCGCGCGCTCGGGCATCAGCGTCCCGGACGGCTTGAGGACCGCGCCCACCAGGAGCGCCTCCCACATGGACGGGCCGCCGTCGCGCTCGCGCGTGGCCAAGAGCAGCGCCGGAGGCTCGCGCCGCAGCCACTGCGCGTGCTCCGGCTTGAGCACCCCGTCGAACAGGAGGAGGCCGCGCGAGCCCGTCGACGGGGACGTGACCGCGGAGGCCCCCACCCCACCCTGCGTCAGCAGAGGCACCACCTGCTCGAGCGCGGCCGCGGGCAGGGATGCATCTGCAATCAGCAGGAGGCCACTGGCCTCCAGGTGGGGTGCGGTACTCAAACGAGGTGCCTAGTAGCGTACCTTGACTTCACTGAAGAAGGACTGGGGCGCGACGGGGAAGCCGTGAGACTCCTCGTAGGCGGCGTTGAAGAGGTTGGAGCCCAGGAACGACACGGAGATGCCGTCGTAGACGTTGAAGCCCACCCGCGCGCTGGCGGTGAGGTAGCTGGGCAGCTCCACGCGGGAGCCAGGCAGGCCCGTGGCCTCGTCCACCTGGAAGCCCGGGTCGAAGCGCGAGCCCACGAAGAGGGCGTAGAGCTCCACGAAGGCCACCTTGCCGATGTTGGTGCGGCCGCGCGCGTAGATGCGGTGGGTGGGCGCGTAGTCCAGCGGCGTGCGGGCCCCGCCGTCGAAGGGCACGTTCTTGGCGTCGAGGAACTGGTAGGCCACGTCGAAGGACGAGTTGATGGACGGAATCTGCGCGGCCGCCTCCAGCTCCGCGCCGGCGATGCGCGCGTCGCCCATGTTCCGGAACTGCGACACCGAGCCGAACACGAGCTGCTGATTGATGAAGTTCTTGGCCACGTTGTAGAAGCCCGTCCCCGTCAGGCGCACCCGCCGCTCGAAGGGCCAGAAGTCCACCGAGGCCTCGAAGGTATCCAGCGTCTCCGCCCGCAGGCCCGCGTTGCCCACCAGCGTGGAGGCGTACATCTGCTGGTTGATGGCGAGCTCCGCCAGCGTGGGCGCACGGAAGGCGCGGCCGTAGTTGGTGCGCAGCGTGAGCAGCTCCGGCACCGCGTGGAAGACGACGCTGGCGCGCGGTGAGATCTGGTCCGTGCGCTCGCGCCAGACGCGCTCGGGAATCTGGTAGCGGTCATAGCGGGCGCCCGCGCTGAGCACCACGCGCTCCAGCGGGCGGTACTCCGCGTCCACGAAGCCGCCGAGGATGGTCTGCTTCGTGTCGTCCATCGTGAGCTCGGGCAGCACGTTGGGCACGTTGACCTGGTCGAACTTCACGTCGCCGCCGAACGTCACGGACACCGGGCCCGCCGAGTACAAGGCGCGCGCCTCGCCGCCCAGCCGCCGACGCTTGCCCAGCGCGCGCGTGGGGTCGCCACCGAAGGCGTTCTCCATCACCACGTCGCGGCGCTTGAAGAAGCCGTACACCTGACCGAACAGGCGCAGGCTGTCCGTCACCTGCTGGTCCACCTGCGCGGAGGCGTTGAGGTTCTGGACGGACTCCTCGTCATTCGGCGTGTAGTGGCAGCGGCCGCAGTTGCCCACCGTCGAAATCCCGGTGTGCGAGCCGCCCGGGCGGCCGATGGTCGCGTCCGTGAAGTCCGCGTCCAGCGCCAGCGGGCCCACGCGCACCTTGCCGTTGACCTGGTGCACCATCGAGTCCTGGTTGCGGTCCACCAGGCCCGTGGCCGGATCATTGAAGAGCTGCGGGCCGTCCGAGCCGAAGCCGTAGTAGCCCAGCAGCGCCTCCACCGGCCCACCCCGGCCGGCCACGTTGCCGTGAAGTCGCCACGTCTGGTCCTGGCCGGCGAGCACGCGCGCCTCCGCGCCCACGCTGCGTCCCGGGGCGATGAGGTCCCCAGGCTGGCGCTCGATGATGTTGATGACGCCGCTGAAGGCGTTGGAGCCGTACAGCGAGGAGCCCGGGCCCCGGATGACCTCCACCTGCTTCAGGTTGACCAGGGGCGTCGTCTCGTCCGCGTAGAACTGGCCCGTCCAGGGGTCCGTCAGCGGGCGGCCGTCCTTCAGGAGCAGCAGGCGGTTGGACAGGTAGTTGGAGCCCAGGCCGCGCGCGCTCACCGCCGCCTTGCGCATGGAGCCCCGGCGGCACTCCATGCCGGGGAAGTACTGGATGGCCTCGCACAGCGTGAACTGGCCGGTGCCCTCCAGCTCCTCGGCCGGAATCCACGACACCGTCAGCGGCACGTCCGCGATGCGCTGGTTGCGCTTGCCGGCCGTGGTCACCACCGCCTCGCTGAGCACGCGGTTGACGGACTCCTCCAGCGGGTCGGCGCCGCCCAGGGGATCCAACCCGGCCAGGCCCGACGGGGGCGGCATGGCCCGGTCCATGGTGGGCTCCGCGAACGGCGCGCTGATGGGGACGTTGTCGGTGGCGACGGGCGCGGGAGGCGGGCTCTTCGTCGCGGGCAGCACCGCGCCGTGGCCCGGCGTGGAGGCGGGCGTCGAGAGGAGCGGATCCGCGATGCTGGGGCCGAGCTGCGCGCCGGGGCTCGCCACGGGAGCCGTGGGCAGCGGCGCGGGGGGAGGCGACTCCACCG
>NZ_SRLW01000339.1:0-10253 GCF_006518215.1 Myxococcus sp. AB025B | reverse complement strand
CCCCGGCGAAGCTGCCCCTGTCCGTGCTGCGCCCGCCCGTCCTGGTGGGGCGCGAGCGGGAGTGGGCGCGGATGGAGGAGGCCTGGGCCGAGGGGAAGACCATCTTCCTGAGCGGCGAGCCCGGGGTGGGCAAGACGCGGCTGGCGCACGACTTCGCCGCCTCGCGCGGCGTGCACATGGTGCTGGAGTCCCGGCCCGGCGAGACACACGTGGCCTACTCCACGCACGTGCGCCTGTTGCGGCAGATCATGGCCCGGTGTCCGGACACGACGCTGGCACCCTGGGTGCGCCGGGAGCTGTCGCGACTGATGCCGGACATGGCCGGCACGGAGGGGCCACCGCCGCCCATGGTGGACGAGGCCGAGCGCAGCCGCTTCCTGGAGGCCAACTGCCTGGCCATCTACCAGCTGTGCGCGGGGATGGACGCCATCGTCGCGGACGACCTGCAGTACATGGACGCGGCCACCGCGGAGTTCGCGCTGCTCATGCTCTCGCGCCGGCACGACATCCCCTCGGACGGCGTCTTCCCCCGCTTCGTCGACACGTACCGCCGCGGCGAACTGACACCCATCGCCGCCGCCTGCATCCAGCAGCTCGTGGAGGCGGGGCTCGCGGTGGTCATCGAGCTGGAGCCCCTGCACTCGGAGGCCGTGGGCACGCTCTTGGGCAGCCTGGAGCTGGCGGGCGCGGAGGGGCTCGCGGACAACGTGATGCGCTACACGGGCGGCAACCCCCTGTTCATCATGGAGGCGCTGCGGCACCTGCTGGAGTCCGGGGGCCTGGAGCGCGGCTGGCCCGAGCACGTGCACCCGTCCGGGCGTGGACGCGACTTGATTCAGCGCCGGCTGGAGCGGCTGTCCGCGCCCGCGCTCCAGGTGGCCCGGCTGGCCGCGCTCGCCAAGACGTCCTTCGCGCTGGAGCTGGCCAGCGAGGTGCTGGAGATGACGCCCATGTCGCTCGCCACGCACCTCTCCGAGCTGGAGGCCGCGCACGTGCTGCGCGGCGAGCGCTTCACGCATGACCTGCTCTTCGACGTGGTGCGCGAGGCGATTCCCCCCTCGCTGGTGCCCCTGCTGCACCGCCGGCTGGCCAGCGCCCTGGAGCAGCGCAAGGCCGCGCCCGTCGTCGTCGCGCAGCACTGGCTGGAGGGCAAGGAGCCCCAGCGCGCCGCGCCCTTCCTCGTCGCCGCCGCCAACGCGGAGGCCTCCGCCTTCCGTCACATGGAGGCCGCGCTGCTCTACTACCGCGCCGCCACCGCGCTGGAGGAGGCGGGCGCGCTCGACGAGGCCGCCCGCGTCAGGGCCCGCGCCCGGGGCATCCCCAGCGCCTGAAGCCCGCGCTCACGCGCGGCGCCTCGGGGAGCGGGGCACCTCCCGAGACCCCGCGCGCCGCTCCGCCGCCACCTCGCGCGCCACGTCCACGAAGGCGCGCAGCGCCGGTGACACCCGCGCCCGGCTGGGGAAGTAGAGATAGAAGCCATCCACGTGGGCCGCGTAGGGCTCCAGGACGATTCGCAGCGCGCCCCGCCGCACCCGCTCCGCCACGTCCGGCTCGAAGGCATACATCAAGCCCACGCCCTGCTCGACCAACGGGAACAGGCCCTGGAAGCTCGTGGAGCTGAGCGGCCCGCGCACCGGCACCCGCCAGCTCTTCGCGCCGCGCTCCAGCTCCCACTGGTAGAGCGCCCCCGTGGTGTTGGAGCGGATGCAAAGACAGTCATGGGACAGCAAATCCCGAGGCTTCTCCGGGACGCCTCGACGCTCCAGGTACTCGGGCGCGGCGACCACCACGAAGCGATAGCCCTCCGACAGCCGCACCTGCACCATGTCGCGCTCCAGCGACTCGGACATGCGGATGCCCGCATCCAATCCCTCCGCGACGATGTCCACCATCGCGTCCTCCACCCGCAGCTCCACGTCAGTGCGGGGATGGCGCTTCAGGAAGCGCTCGAGGATGGGCGGCAGCACATGGTGCACCGCGATGCTCGGCACGGTGAGCTTCACCGAGCCCGTGACCTCCCCGGGCTCCGCCGCCGCGACCTTCAGCGCCGCGAGCGCCTGGTCCACCGACGGGCCCGCACCTTCCAGCAGCCTCCGGCCCGCATCGGTGAGCGCCACGCTGCGCGTGGTCCGGGTGAGCAACGCCACGCCCAGTCGCGCCTCCAACTGCCGCACGCTCTGGCTGAGCGAGGAGGCGGACACGCCCAGCTCCCGCGCCGCCACGGCGAAGCTGCGCCTGCGGGCCACCGCGAGGAAGGCATTCAAGGCATTGAGCGGGGTGAAGGCCATTCGGAAGTTTTCCTACACAGCCCCTGTGGATTCCACAGATTTCCCCCGGGCGTGCGCCTACGCATATTCCTGGAGCAACAGTTCTCCCCTCTGCCAAGGAACGAAAGCCCATGACCACCGTACGCGGCTACGCGGCCCAGGACGCCCGCTCCCCTCTCGCCCCCTTCCAGTTCGAGCGCCGCGAGCCCGGCGCCGACGACGTCGAGCTCGACATCCTCTACTGCGGCGTCTGCCACTCCGACATCCACCAGGCCCGCGACGAGTGGGGCGGCTCCATCTTCCCCATGGTCCCCGGCCACGAAATCATCGGCCGCGTCACGCGCGTCGGCGCCAACGTCACCCGCTTCAAGGCCGGCGACTCCGTGGGCGTCGGCTGCATGGTGGACTCGTGCCGCGTCTGCACGTCCTGCAAGGACGGCCTGGAGCAATACTGCGAGAAGGGCGGCCCCACGTTCACGTACAACTCGCGCGAGCGCCAGGGCCAGCAGCCCACCTTCGGCGGCTACTCCAGCGCCCTCGTCGTGGACCAGTCCTTCGTGCTGCGCGTGCCCGACAGCCTGGACCCCGCACGCGCCGCGCCGCTGCTCTGCGCGGGCATCACCACCTGGTCTCCGCTGCACCGCTGGAACGTCCGCGCAGGCCAGCGCGTGGGCATCGTCGGCCTGGGCGGCCTGGGCCACATGGGCGTGAAGTTCGCCCGTGCCCTCGGCGCGCACGTCGTCGTCTTCAGCCACTCGGAGAACAAGCGTCAGGACGCCCTGCGCCTGGGCGCCCACGAGTTCGTCGTCTCCTCCGACGCCGCGCAGATGAAGGCCGGGGAGAACTCCTTCGACTTCATCCTCGACACCGTCTCCGCCCAGCACGACCTCAACGCGTACCTGCGCCTGCTGCGCCGCGACGGACAGCTGGTGCTCGTCGGTGTCCCGGAGAAGCCCCTGGAGCTGGGCGCCTTCACCCTCATCGGCACCCGCCGCAACCTCGCCGGCTCCATGATTGGCGGCATCCGTGAAACACAGGAAATGCTCGACTTCTGCGCCCAGCACGAAGTCGTGTCCGACGTGGAGGTGATTCCCATCCAGCAGGTGAATGACGCCTACACCCGGATTCTCCGGGGTGACGTGAAATACCGGTTCGTCATCGACATGAAGAGCCTGAAGTAAAGCCTGACGCGACGCAGCGGTGCGCGATGGGTTCGGAATTCTCCGCTGCGGGCGTTCGCGCGGGCTCCGCTGCCTGGAAACAGACAGTGGGTTGCCCGAGCGGACAGGTGCCTGCCTGGTCTCGGGTTCACATTCTCAATTCATGACTACGACACTTGAGCACGCCGGTTACAACAAGATGACGATGCTGTACCCCGAGGAACACGAGCTCCAGACGCCCACGCAGTCGCTGAAGGACCCTCACTCGGCCGCCAAGCTGCGGCTGCAGGCGAGCCTGTGGCTGAGCCGCGCGCAGCGCGAGCTGCATGACGCCATCTTCCTGCGCGACGGCTCCGACGAGAGCCTGGAGCGCTACTACAGCGCCCGCGCGGAGCTCGACTCCGCGGAGGCCTACGCGCTGATGGTGGCCAAGGCCCTGCTGCAGGCCGGGTGAAGCACCCGGGCGCGCGCGTGGAGGCACCGCCACGCGCGCGCCGCTTCAGCTCGCGGCGCCCGATGAGCCGGTGGACACCGGGACGGGCGCGGGGGCCGGACGCTCGCTGTACGGGAAGTAGTCCTTGAGCTTCAGGAAGTGCTTCTCGAACAGGTTCCAGCTCACCAGCGCGAGGCCCCACGACAGCACCGCGGCCACGACGTAGAACACCAGCTGCATCGGGAAGTCGGAGCCCGCCACCTGCTGCAGCGGCGTCTTGAGCACGGTGCGCCGCAGGATGGCGTCCAGCGGCGAGTGCACCAGGTAGATGGCGTAGCTGTACTTGCCGTACGTCAGGAGCACCCGGTTGGAGAAGACGCGGTGGAGCACGCTGCCCGGCTTCGCCGCCACCACCCGATACACCAGCACGGTGTAGAGGATGCCCACCGCGGTGTAGCCACCCGTGCGCACCACCGTCTTGAACGCCGGGCCCATGGGCAGGGCAATCATCGCGGCCACCACGGGCAGGGCCAGCCACGGCGCCCAGCGCATCCACGGGAAGGCTGACAGGCCCTTGCCCTCCGGGTGACGCAGCGCCAGGGACAACAGCGCGCCCAGCGCGAGCGAGTCCACGCGGCAGAACGTCACCACGTACGTGCTCTCCTCGCTGGCGCCCGCCAGCGTGAGCCCCACCCGCACCGCCACCGCCAGGGCGATGGTGCCCAGGCACAGGCGGATGGCCCCCTTGTACGAGACGGCGGCGATGAGGAACGGCCAGACGATGTAGAACTGCTCCTCAATCGCCAGCGACCACACCACGCCGAGGATGGGGTGCGTCGTGTCCACCCACAGCTGGTAGAAGTTGGACAGGTAGAGCAGGTACCAGACGGCGCCGTCCGTGGTGATGCGCTCGTCCAGGTTCAGCCGCCCCGCCAGCGACGGCAGCACCAGGAACGACACCGCCAGCGCCGCGTAGTACAGCGGGAAGATGCGCAGCACGCGCCGCGCGTAGAAGTTGCGGAAGTAGTACGTCTGCCCCTTCGCCTCCCACAGGATGCCGGTGATGAGGAAGCCGGACAGGACGAAGAACAGGTCCACGCCCGTCCACCCCGCACCGGCCAACCACCACGTCGCCTTGCCCGCGACGCTCTGGTCGCTCAGGTGCGTGGTGTGGAAGAAGACGACCAGGAGGACCGCGAGTCCTCGCACGCCGTCGAGCACGGGCAGGTGCCCATGCAGGCGCGGAGCAGGCGCCGCCGACGCCGCGGCGTCAGGACGGGCGAGATGGGAAGACATGGGATTCTCATACCAACAACGTCAGTTCCCCAACAAGGTTGGCTCCCGGCCCTCGTGAGCGGAGCAGGCGGGCACCCGCGCGCGACGGATTCGACGGGTCGGCTGAAACTCCCGCGCGGCTCGTGACACGGTGGTGGCGTGGCTCTTCTTTCCGCGGTGAAGAGGGTCCTGGTGGGTGCGCCCCCATCCGACACGGAGGGTGAGCGCCGGCTGTTGCGCCGGGCCCGCACGGGGGACCCCGCCGCCTTCCGCACGCTCTTCGAGCGGCACTCCCCCGCCGTCTGGCGCTTCCTGCGCGACTTGCTCCGCGACGAGGCCGCCGCCGACGAGGCCACCCAGGAGACCTTCGTCCGCGCGCACGCGAGGCTCGGGGCGCTGCGCGACGAGGACAGGGTGGGCGCGTGGCTGCTCGGCATCGCCCGGCATGTCTATCTGGAGTCCCGCCGCACCCGGGGGGTCCACGTGGACGTGGAGGACGAGGAGCACGCCGCGCACCTGGAGGCGGTGCTGCCCACGCCGTCACCGGAGGACTTGTTGTTGGACCGGGAGCTGGAGGGGCTCCTGGCCCAGGCGCTCGGGACGCTCAACGAGGAGCGGCGCGCGGCGCTGCTCTTGCGCATCGACCATGGGCTTCCCTACGAGGAGATTGCTTCGGTGATGGGCTGGTCGCCGCAGAAGGTGAAGAACGAAATCCACCGCGCGCGCCTGCGCCTGCGCGAGCAGCTGGCCGCCCATCTCGGAGGAGGACACCCATGAGCACGTGCCGCGAGAGCGAGCTGGACGCGCTGCTGGCCGGAGAGCTTTCACCCGAGGACGCCGCGAGGGTGCGCGCGCACGCGGACGCCTGCGCCGCCTGCAAGCACGCGCTGGCGTGGCAGCGCGCCGAACGGGGATGGATGGCTCAGCGCGCGCGCCGCGAACCACGCCGCCCCGCCCTGAGCTTCGAGGCGCTCGAGGCGCGCCTCCACGCCCGCGCGACGGCGCCCGTCGTGCGTGAGCCTCCGCGCGAGGGCGCGTGGCGACACTGGGGGATGATGCTGATGGCCGCCACGGCCGCCGTGGCCTTCGTGGGGCTGGTGCTGCCCCGGGGCGGCGTGAGCGGCGCCGGCGTGGCCGAGCCCTGGAGCCGCGAGGTGCTCGTCACCGGAGGCGTGGAGGCGTGCGAGGACGCCGCCGCCGCGCTGGAGGCCCGGGTGGGCGCGTGCCTCATCGCCTCACCCGTGCTCGCCCTGCGTCGGGACTAGGTCCGCTTCACGGCGCGGGCGGCGGGCAGATGCGCCGGGCCTCGTCCACCGCGGCCTTGGCCTGCACCAGGCCGTGACCGAACTTGATGTCCTTGCCCGCCTCGCCCAGGTCCAGCGCCGTCTTCTCCAGCACCTCGCGCACCTGGACATGGGTGAGCTTGGGACACGCGCCCAGCACCAGCGCGGCGACGCCCGCCACGTGCGGCGTGGCCATGGACGTGCCCGACTGGCGCAGGTAGTCCAGGCCCGACACGTCCACCGTCACGTCCTGGCCCACCAGGCCCTTGAGCGTGTTGGCGTTGACCAGGGTGACGGACGTCGTCGGCACCCAGAAGTCCTCCGGGTCGGTGAGCGTGAAGTTGCCCGCCCCGTCCTCGCTGGTGTTGTTGCCGACGACGATGGCCTTCGCGCCTGCGCGGATGGCGTTGAGCGCCTTCTCCTTGAACAGGATGCCGCCGCCTCGGTCCACCAGCGCGACGAAGCCGTCACAGGTGGCGCCCTCGCCGCACGACGAGACGCGCTCACCCAGGCCGCAGTACACCATCCGCCCCGCGTACTTGCCCACGCCGGTGTACTCCAGCGGCTCGGAGGCGAAGCGCGTGCCGCCCACGTCCACGTCCCCGTACGGCGCGCCGCCGACGATGGTCGCGCTCAGGATGCCCACGCCCGGCGCCACCAGCGACACGAAGTCCCTTCCGTACTGGGAGAAGGGCGCCCACGCGTTGTTCGCGTCGATGGCGCCCACGGCGATGACGTTCTCGTAGCCCGCGGGGTAGGACTTCTCCTCGGTGCCCCGGTTGCCCGTCGCGGCGATGGCCACCATGCCCGCCTCGAACGCGCGCTTGAAGGCCGCCTCCTCCGTCTGCGAGGGCGCGATGGAGCCCAGCGACAGCGACGCGATGTGCGCGCCGCGCTCGATGCACCAGTCCATGGCCGCGATGACGTTGGACGTGTTGCCGTCGCCGTTGACGTCGAGCACGCGCGCCACCAGCAGCGACACGGTGGGCGCCACGCCCGCCACGCCGTTGGGCTCCTCGCCGGGCCGCACGTGTGCGCCCGCGCCCAGCTGCGCCGCGATGGTCGCCGCCGTGTGCGTGCCGTGACCGCCGCCCCACTTCAGCACGCCGCTCACCCGCCCCTGGTCCAGCGGCTCGTCGTCCCCGTCGAGGAAGTCCTTGCCCTCCAGGTACGCCGCCGCAAGCTCCGGGTGCCGGTTGTCCCAGCCGCTGTCGATGATGCACACCTTGATGCCCGTGCCCGAGGGCGCGCCGTCATCCAGCACGCCGTCGTTGTTCGCGTCCCAGACCTGGGGCGCCTGCACGCGGTGCAGCCCCGCGGTGTACTCGCCCGTGGAGCCGCTCGTGTTGGGCAGCACACCCTGCCAGAGGGACGGGGACAGCGGGCTCGGCATCCCGAACGCGCGCACCACGCGGTCGGGCTCCACGCGCAGCACGTCGGGGTCCTGCTCGAGCGCCCGGCGGGCCTCGGGAGACACCTTCGCGGCGATGGTGTTCAGGTGGGGGAAGCGGCGGTGGACCTGGGCGCCCACGCGCCGGGCCGACTCGGTGAGCGTGTCCAGGTTGGACACGGCGCTGGCGGACACGCGGGGGCGGAAGGTGATGAGCACCGGCTCCGCGCCATCCTCGCCGGCGAGCGGGTTGAGCGACTGACGCGCGGTGCCCGGCAGCGACAGCGCCTCCGTCCCGGGGCAGACCTCCTCGGTGACCGGGGGATCCCTGTCGGGGACCTTGGTGCACGCCACCGCCCCACCGAGCAACCCGAGCCAGACCCAACGCTTCATCGTCATTCTCCTTGAACGCCCCGGCGAACGGGCAGGTACGGAGGGCACCCCGGTCCGGATTCGACGGCCGGGGTGAACGAGAGGACACCGCTTCCCGTTCCCCACGCGCAAGTTAAGCACGCCAGCCGTCCGGCTGCTCGCGGGCCTGTCAGGCGGAAAACGACAGTCTCGGGACGTGAGACACGCGGGCGTACGGCGCTGGACGGACGCGCGTGGTTTCGCCCGCCTTCTCAGGATTCGGCGCTGTCGATGCCGAAGATACGCAGCGCGTCGGAGGCGTAGGTGTCGAGTTGACGGCGGGTCTCGGCCTCGTCCCAACCGAGTCGGGGGGCCATGACCTCGGCGGCCACCTGGGCGGCGCCGCGTCCCAGGTCCCGGGTCTCGAAGGCGACCTTGAGTCGACGGATGAGCAGGTCGGAGAGCGTGTGCACCAGCTCGTGGGTGACGCCCCACACGGCCTCGGCGGCGCGGTAGGGCAGGCCGGGAGCGAGCGGGCGGGCGAGCGAGGCGTCCTCGCGGGTGAGCGCCCAGACGCGGCGCCAGCGGCTGCCGTAGGCGCGCACCAGGTGCGTGGCGGTGGCCGCGTCCCCGACGACGTCGCGCGCGGCGGCGAGCTCGGCGTTCAGGTCGGGGATGTCGCCGCCGGGCAGGGGCAGCGACTCGGTGGGGGCCTTGCGGCGGGGCTGGCCCAGGTGCTTCTCCACCGCGTCCACCACGTCGCGCGCCATGACGCGGTAGGTGGTGAGCTTGCCGCCGCTGATGGCGAGCACGCCGGTGGGGCTCAGGTCAATGTGGTGCTCCCGGCTGGCGCTGCCCGCGTCGGTGGTGCCGTGGTAGCCGCTGGCGGACAGGGGGCGGATGCCGGCCCAGGCGCTCACCACGTCCTCGCGGGTGAGGTGCGCCTCGGGGAAGAATGCGTTGGCGGACTCGAGGAGGTAGGCGACGTCCGTCTCGCTGGCGCGGACCTCGGCGGGGTGGGCGCGCGTGGAGGTCTCCGTGGTGCCGATGATGGTGAAGTCGTCGGCGGGGAGCACGAACATCACGCGGCCGTCCTTGGGGGACAGGAGCGTGAGGGCGTCGTGGTTGCCCAGGCGCTTGCGCGGCACGGCGACGTGCACGCCCTTGCTGCCGCGCACGGCGTGGGCGTTGCCGTCGGGGGCATCGAGCTTGCGGATCTCATCGCTCCACGGACCGGTGGCGTTGACGATGGCGCGCGCACGCACGGTGAGCTGCTGCCCGGTGAGGTGGTCGACGACGATGGCGCCGCGGGCCTTGCCGTCGACGACGTCGAGCCGTTGGACGGAGGCGTGGTTGAGGACGACGGCGCCGGCCTCGGACGCGCCGAGCGCGTTGGCCAGGGTGAGCCGGGCGTCATCGGTGGCGGCGTCGTAATAGCGGGCGCCACCCTTGAGGCCGTCGGTGCGCAGGCCGGGCTCGGACTGGTGGAGCTGGTCGCGGTTGAGGCGCTGGTAGCCCTTCACGTTCCGGAAGAGGGAGAGGGCGTCGTAGAGCATGAGGCCCGCGTTGAGCTTCCAGCGGGGCACGCGGGCGCCGGCGTAGACGGGCCACACGAAGGCGAGCGGGCGCACCAGGTGGGGTGCGAGCTTGAGGAGGCGGCGGCGCTCGATGCTGGACTCGAAGACGAGGCCCAGGTGGCCGTGCTCGAGGTAGCGCAGGCCACCGTGGATGAGGCGGGACGAGCGGCTGGACGTGCCGCTGGCGAAGTCCTCGCGCTCCACGAGGGCGACCTTGAGTCCGCGCAGGACGGCGTCGCGCGCGGAGCCCGCGCCGGTGACACCGCCCCCGATGATGAGCAGGTCGAACTCCTCGGTGGCGAGGGCCTTCAGCCGCTCGGAGCGAGGCTTCGTCGGCGGAATGTCCCCCTCTGCGGACAACTGGCGGAGCGCTACGGATTCAGAACGCACACGCATATTGTAATGACGGTCCGCCCTGGGTGACACGGGAATCAATGCGCCGCGTCAAGAGGGACACAGCACCCACATGCCGGGGGCGGGGGCGGTGGACAGTCTCCCTGGGCTGTCTCTTATACAC
>NZ_SRLW01000338.1:0-10318 GCF_006518215.1 Myxococcus sp. AB025B | reverse complement strand
ACCCGGCCCTCCCCCAGCGGCTTGTGGAACCGCTCGATGCTCGTCACCACCGTCTTCAGCGTCAGCCCCAGGCCCACCACCTCCACCTCCTCGTGGAGGCGGAGCGTGCCGCGCTCCACGCACCCTCCCACCACCGCGCCCCGGCCGATGACGAAACGCACGCCCTGCACCGGCATCAGGAACGGCTCGCGCGTCACGCACCTCGGCGTGGTGATGGAGCGGTCCACCACCTCCAGCAGTCGCTGGATGGCCGGCTCCCCCCACGCCCCCGTGTCGCCCACCAGCGCCCTCTGCGCCGAGCCGATGACGATGGGCGTCTCGTCGCCCGGGAAGTCATACGACTTCAGCAGCGTCCGGACATCCTGCTCCACCAGCTCGCGGATCTCCGGGTCGTCCATCAGGCGCCACTTGTTCAGGAAGACCACGATGGACTTGATGCCGGCCTCACGCGCCAGGCGGATGTACTCGCGCGTCTGGGGCATGGGGCCCTCGTCCGCCGACACGACCAGGATGGCCCCATCCATCGGCGTCGCCCCCGTCAGCAACCCCTTCACGCAGTCCACATGCGACGGAGGGTCCACGTGCGAGTAGCGGCGATTCGACGTCTGACATTCCATGTGCATCATCGAGAGGGAGATTCCCCGGGCCCGCGTCTGTCTGGCCGAGCCCCACCCCGTCGGCGACCAGACCGGGGCATCACCCGACTTCGCCAGCAGCTTCGTGATGGCCGCCGTCAGGGTCGTCTTGCCGTGGCCCTGGTGGCCCAGCACGCCGATGTTCACTCGGGGCTTGAGAGATTCGAGCTCCGCCTGCGCACGCATGCCATTCCTCACCGTGACCGGCCCGCCGATGCACCGGCCCGCGATAAATCCCAGGAAAATCACCGGGAGACACAGGTTGTCTGTCAATTCAGGAGAACTGCATCAACCGGAACGAACGAGGCGTCCGCCATCCCGCAGACTGGACCGACCCTGGGCTTCCCTGCCTGCCGTTTCGCCGCAACACCAGACATCGTGTCTGGGTATCACCCGCATGAGCTCCCCCGAGCCCCGGCCCCCGTGTCGCCACGGGAGCCCCGCAGAGAGGTGATGCGGCGGGGTGGCTCGAGAGAATGCCTGTCCAAGGGGAGCAACGTCGCTCGACGCCCCTGGAGGTCTGACGCGAGGTGGCCCCTTTCCCTCCGGCGCCAACTGGTCCAGGCTCCAGCCACGTGAGCCAGGTCCCCTCCTCCGAGACACCCCGACGCGCGGGCTTCGCCCGGCTCGCCTTCGAGCGCGCGGGTGGGCGCACCGTGTCTCCAGCGACACGCCGCGCTTCAGCCGGGTGAGGGCCGCGTCGTAGCGCATGTAGCCCCGGCTGGTGGGGATGGTGCCGTCGTACACGCTGGGCTCCGCGTCCACCGCCACGCTGCCCCACAGGTCCGCGGACTCGCGCTGGAGCGGGAAGGTGAAGCCCTCCGGCAACACGCCGATGATGGTGAAGGGCAGCTCGTCCAGCCGCACCATGCGCCCCAGCACACCCGGGTCCCCTGCTCCCGCGCCGGGGAAGTGCTTGCGCCAGAACGCATGACTCAACACCACCGGACGCGCGCCGTCGGGCCCGCCGCCGAGCCGGTCCTCCTCGGGCAGGAAGGTGCGCCCCAGCAGCGCCGACGTGCCCAGCAACGCGAACAGGTCCGCGGAGGAGATGGCGCCCGTGACCCGCATCGCCTCGCCGTCGCCGCTCAGCGTGAAGCGCGTGGCGGTGTACACGGCGATGCGCTCGAAGGACGTGCCGCCCGTGCGCCAGTCGAGCAGGTTCGGATACGCGACCCCGCCCAGCTCCCCCTGCTGCAGGACGACCAGCCGCTCCGGCGCCGTGTACGGCAAGGGCCTGAGCAGCACGCCATGCCACACGGAGAAGAAGCTCACGTTCGCGCCGATGCCCAGTGCCAGCACGAGCACCACCACCACCAGCGTGAAGCCCGGAGCGCGCCGCAGGCCACGCACGGCATATCGAAGGTCCTGCCAGACTGCCGTCATGCCGCGTCCTCCGCTGGGGGGGAATGGCCCCGGGCGTGGAATCAGCGCGCCGTGCGGGACACCCTCGGCGCGCATGTCCCCCCGTTGAAGCCGACGCTCCGCTTCTGGGACGCGCGCATCCCAGGCGTGGAACGCGCCTCATGGGTCCGAGGAAGCCGCCCCCGAGGTGCTACGCTCCGCCCCACATGTCCGCCACCCCCACGGGCTACTGGGGCCCGAGCACCTCGACCGTGGATTGGTGCGAGACGAACTACCAGCACTTCTTCCACATCGGCGAGCTGTTCAACTCGGCCTCCAGCCTGGTGCTGGTCCTCGTGGGCGTGCTGGGCGTCGTGCTCCACTGGCGCGTCCTGGAGCGCCGGTTCCTGCTCGCCTTCGGACTGCTCGCGCTGGTGGGCGTGGGCAGCACCGCGTTCCACACCACGCTGCGCCGCGAGCACCAGATGCTGGACGAGCTGCCCATGCTCTATCTGGCCATCGTCATCGTCTACATCCTGCTCGAGGACCGACCCCAGCGCCGCTTCGGGCGCTGGTTCCCGTGGCTGCTGTTCGGTCACGCGGTGCTGGTGACGTACCTGACGGCCTTCACGCGCGGCGCGCTCCAGTTCTTCCTCTTCCAGGTGAGCTTCGCGTCGCTGGAGTTCTTCGCGCTCGGCCGCACCTACGTCCTCCAGCGGCGCAGCCCGGATGCGAGCACGAAGCGGCTGTTCCAGCTCGGCATCGCGTCCTATGCGCTCGCCATCGTGCTGTGGGTCAGCGACATCCAGTTCTGCCCCACGCTCAACGAGGCGCTCCCCGCGCACGGCATCCCCAACCCCCAGTTCCATGCCTGGTGGCACGTGCTGGTGGCCTTCGGGTTCAACGCGCTCCTCCTCGTCATCGCGAAGGAGCGACTGCGGACGCTGAGGAAGGACTCACGTCTCGACAGGCTGCTGGGCGTGGTCCCGCGCGTGAAACTGACGCAGCCTGGAACGTGAGGCGTCAGCTCAGGCCCAGCCTGCACTCGGGGAGCGCGAGCCGGAGCTGCTCGAGTTCCTGGGGCGGCAGCGTCGTCGAGTAGAGGTCCAGCGTCCTGAGCCACGGCATCCGGAAGAGGACCGGCGGCACCGTCGTCAGGGGCGTGGACTGGAGGTCGAGGAAGGTCAGGCGACGCAGCCGCTCCAGCGAGTCGGGCAAGGTCGTCACGCCGGTCTGCCGCAGGTTGAGCGACTCGAGTGACTCGAGGTTCCCCAGCTCCGGCGGCAGCTGCGCCAACGCGGGGTTGAAGGACAGGTCCAGCTTCTTGAGCTTCGTGAGTCGTCCCAGCTCCGGTGGGACCTGCTGGATGCCCGTGGTGCGCATCCAGAGGGACTCCAGCTCGGTGAACTCGCCGATGACCGGCGGCAGTTCCCCCAGCTTGCGGCCGTTGAACAGCAGCTCCTTGGCGTCGCGCGGGAACCTGTCGAACAGGGCGAAGGCGCCCTTGGCCTTGGGCGCGGCCGCCTTCTTCTTCGTGGTGGGGAGGGAAGCGTTCTCCAGGTCCGGAGGCGCCTGCGAGGTGGCTCCCTCCTCCAAGCCTTCGAGCGACTCGGCCATCGAGTCCAGTTCCTCCGTGAGCCAGGTGGAGAACGGCCCCAGCTCTTCCACCGGAAGGCTCTCCTCCACGCTCCACACGACCAGTCCGTCGCCCTGGGTGCGCCGGCCGAAGGCGAAGCCGTTGACGTCCTCCAGGTCGCGCGCGGCGAACATCACGAACGCGTACGTGTGCGTCCCCGCTTCGCGCTCGGCGCGGACTTCGCTCCAGTTCCGGTCGGGGACTCCGGTCTGCTGGGACAGGCTCACCCGCCAGCGCGGCGGGAGGAAGCCCAGCGTGGACTCGGAGGTCGACAGCCAGCGGTAGCCGAGCGCCTCGATGAACTCGACGTACTCGGCGGGCAGCAGCGGCGCGACGTCGGGCACGGCCGAGAATGGCACGACGCGCGGCTCCAGGTCCTCCGCGTAGCGCCCCACGGCGCCCTTCCCCAGCACCTGGGTGGCCTGCTTCTCCACCTTCTTCCACTGCGTCGTCGGCGACACGGACTTCTTCGGCATGTCCTGTTCCCTACCCGCATCCGAATCCGTGGGGGAAGCGCGAACGCATTCCGGAGGCCGGCTCGTGCCGCCAGTGCGCCCGACCTCCCAGACTTCCAGGCCAGCCCATGCCTCCTCGAAAACATCTGCCCCACTTCAATCCCACACACTTCACCTGGCACGCCAACGACAGACATGTCAGAAATTGAGCCATCCCACAATGACATCCCAGGAGGCCCTCGTTCCCCGGAACGTGGTCGCTACCGGCACACGCTGACCGCGCTGCCCGGCGGCAAGGCGCTCGTCGCGGGTGGCAGCAGCCGGCTGAGCACGCTGAGCACCGCGGAGCTGTTCGACTCCGCGACGAACAGCTTCCCCCATGCCGCCCCGATGAGCCGGGCGCGCCACAGCCACACCGCCACGCTGCTGCCCTCCGGGAAGGTGCTCATCGCCGGTGGCAGCGGCACCAACACGGCGGAGCTGTACGACCCGGCCACCAACACCTGGACGCCCACCGGCTCCATGTCCCGCGCCCGCTCCGGCCACCACGCCGCGCTGCTACCGTCCGGCAAGGTGCTCGTCTTCGACAGCAGCGGCACCAGCGAGCTGTACAACCCCGCCACGGGCACCTGGAGCATCACCGCGCCCCTGCTCTCCAGCCGCACCGGCGGCGTGTCCGCGCTGCTGCGCTCCGGGCAGGTGCTGCTCTCCAGCGGCGCCATCGGCGCCACGCCCACGGCCTCCTCGGAGCTGTATGAGCCGGGGCAGCAGTCGTGGAGCGCTACCGGCTCGCTGTGGGTGGGACGCTGCCAGCACACCGCCACGGAGCTGCCCTCGGGGGCGGTGCTCGTGGCGGGCGGCTCGAGCTCCGGCACCCCGCTCGCGAGTGTGGAGTCCTATGACCCGGCCACCAGGACCTGGACGTCGCTGGGCTCGATGACGCAGGCGCGCAGCGGACACGTGGCCGTGCGGCTGCCGTGGGGACAGGTGCTGGTCATCGGCGGCAATGCGTCCACCACGCAGACCACGACGGAGCTGTTCGACCCGGCGACGAACACCTGGAAGGAGACGGCGGGCATGCGCGTCGCCCGCGCGGGCTTCACGCTGACGCCGCTCTACACCCAGGAGGTGCTCGCGGTGGGCTGCGGGCCCGCCGGTGAGCCCTCGGCGGAGCTTTACACGCCGTAGCGGCGTGTCGCGGGGCGACGGTGCTTCGGGCCCGTCGCCCCTCGTCATTCGAGCATCACGTGCCGCTCGAGGTCGTCCAGATGAGGCGAGTGCTCGCCTCTCCGAGTCCGTCAGGCACGACTCAGCTCTTGTGGGCTGGTGCGGAGGCAGACGAGATGTCGGCGGCCTCGTCCTCACCGCCCGCGGCGCCGTCCGCGCCGTAGGAGAGGACGACGGGGCGGCCGCCCTCGTTGAGGTACACGTAGTCGTTCTGCCACGGGTCCTTGGGGAGCTGCTCCAGGACCCGGCTCTCCACGAGCGCGCCGAGCCCCGCGCTCGTGTCCGGGAAGCGTCCGGTCTTCGTGTAGTGGAGCTTGAGCGCGGTCTCGATGTTCTTGATGTCCAACGAGGCCCTGTCTCCCTTCGCCTCTCCCAGCATGGGCATGACGGCGACGCCGACCGCCGCGGCGATGAGCCCGAGGATGGTGATGACCACCATGATTTCGATGAGCGTCATGCCGCGATGGTGACGGCGGTGCTGCCTGGACTTGTTCCGGTTCATGACTGTTCTTCACCTCATGTGACGTTCTGGCAGGGTCGCTCTCGTCGCGTGCGTCGCCATGTCGTTGCAGCGTCTGGCTTCACACGTGGCGCGGCCCCGTGGCCCTTCCTCCGACCACCGGAGAGAAGCGCCACGAGGAGGCCGATGCAGACCTCGTGCCGGCATGAGGTTCGTCCTGTTCGGGGCCGTTGTCGGCGATGCCCCCAGGCCGAGACTTCCCACACAGGGGCTCTGCGACAACTCAGTTCTTCGGCGCGGGCGCCGCCGCGGGCTTCGACGCCTCCGCGATGCGCTTCACCACGTCATCGACGATGTCGTTCGGGATGGGGATGGACAGGTTGTACTGGGCGATCTTCCAGGTGGCGCCGTCCTTCACCAGCACGCCGCTGCCACGGCTCGGCCCCAGGTTCGGCGTGTCGAGCACTTCGTCGAACCAGGCCACCTTGCCGTCCTTGGAGAGGGTGATGTGGCGCGAGGTGGCCTTGAAGCTCCACGCCTGGCCCTTCGAGAAGTAGGGCTTCGCCCACGCGCGGAACTCGTCGCGCGTCCAGCGCTCGGTGGCGTCGGTGCCCAGGTAGATGGCGTCGGGGGTGAAGTACTTGAAGTAGCGCGCCTCGTCCGCCTGGGCGGCGGCCAGGTGCCAGTCATCCAGCACCGTGGTGATGGCGGCCTTCGGGTCAGCGGCCTTGCCCGTCACGGGGGCGGCGGCGAGCACGAACAACAACAGGGAGACAGTGGACACGCGAAGCGACCTCGTCGATGAGAAGTTCGGGGTATGAAGCGGCACGGCCCACCCCCGGGTCAAGCGCACCCGGGCTGGCCAGAAAGGTGTGAGTCGCGTGGTCCTCGAGAGCTTCCAGGTCGGTGAGGGGGATGTGCCCACGGTGCTGCTGCACGGCTTCCTGGGCACGGGGCGCAACCTGCGCTCGCTGGCGACGGCGTGGAGCGCGGCGGACCCTCGGCGCCGCTTCCTCCTCCCGGACCTCACCGGCCATGGCGCCTCCCCTGTCCCGCCGCCCAGCTCGGACCTCTTCAGCGTGGCGCGCGACGTGGTGGACACCGCGCGGGCCCAGGGCTTCAGCGGCGCGCTCCACTGGGTGGGCCACTCGCTCGGAGGCCGCGTGTCGCTCGCCGCCAGCCTCCACGTCCCGGAGGCGGTCGCCCACGTCTCGCTGCTCGACATCGCGCCGGGCCCCGTGCCGTACGACTTGTCCGACAGCGGCATGGTGCTGGGCATCCTCCTCCAGGCGCCGCCGCGCGCGCCCAACCGCAAGGACATGCGCGCCGAGCTCACCTCGCGTGGGCTGTCCGACCACCTGGCCGACTGGCTCGTGATGAACCTGATGCCGGAGGGAGAAGGCGTGCGCTGGCGCTTCGACCGGCAGGCGCTCGCGGAGCTGCACTCGCGCGTCAACGGCACGGACCTGTGGGCCGCGGTGGAGCGTCCGGACCGTCCGCCCATGCGCGCTGTCCGAGGAGGCCGCTCGCGCTACGTCTCCGACGCCGAGGCCGCGCGCCTGGAGGCCGCTGGTTGCCCGGTGACGACGTTCCCCAACGCCGGCCACTTCGTCCACGTGGACTCGGCCAAGGAACTGCTGGAGTGGCTCCTGCGCGAGTGAGGCCCTGCTCGAAGCCAGGGCCTTGAGGAGGCGACATGTGGAGCCCACACCCGGCACTCAACGATGATGCCCGCGCATTGCTGGCGACTCGCCGGGGGATTCTCCATGTGGCTCCGCGGAGCACTACCGCTGCTCGTGATGATGTGTATCCCTGGCTGTGCGACGAGCCGGGTCGTGCGGCTGGAGACGGAGCACGGCTCCGTGACGCTCACCCCGTACGAAGACGTCGGCGGTGAGGTCGAAGAAGCCAGAATCGACGACGCTGAGTTCGAGGAGTCACTGGCGGCGCTGGCCCGGGACGTTCCGCCCTTCCGCCATCCCATGAAGGAGGCACGGGAGCTCTTCGGCGTGCCCACACGCAGCGGCGTGTACCGGTACGAGCGCGGCCCATCACGGCTCATTCCCCAGTCCCAGGAGGATGGGGCGGGCCCCCACCTGCTCGAGTCCTATACGGACGACGAGCTGACGCGCGCCTATGGCCAGTGGTGCGAACGACGTGACCAGCCCGGAGACTGTTTACGTCTGCTCGATGAAGGCCCTCTATTGGCCAGCGATGGAAAGTACACGCTGGCGCTGGCCATCGCCCTCGGCTCCGTATGGGAAGCGTCGCTGGAGGCCCTCGATGACATGACGGACCCGAGCGCGGTCATGGCCACCCTCACCTCCGCGGTGACCATGTACCTGCTGCTCTGGGCGCTCCCCGAGCCCGTGTCCAAGGGCGTCGCGGCCACGTTGACGGCCCTCGCCATCGCCTATCTCGGCGTGGACACGGTGTGGAGCCTGCTGGATGGATGGCTGACGCTGGTCCGCGCGGTCGACCAGGCCAGGACCTTCGAGCAGCTCCACTCGGCCGGCGAGGCCTACGGCGAAGTCCTCGGAGAGAACTCAGCACGCGTCTTCTTGATGTTGGCCACGGCCGCCATCGGCAACACGGCCGGACTCGCGGCGAAGGCCCCTCGACTCCCAGGTTCGGCGCAGGCAGCCCTCGCCGTGGAGACCCAGGCCGGCTTCCAATATGCGGCGGTGGGAAGCGTCCGGTCCATCGCGCTCACTTCGGAGGGATTCACCGTCGCACTCGCGCCGAATGCGCTGGCCATGGCGAACCAGGGCATGGGCAAGCCCCAGAAGCATCACATCGCCACGAACAAGAACGACGTCTCCACGGCGCGAGGAGGACCTTGGACACCACGATTCCGAAGACTCTTCACTCGGGCTGGAATGGAACTGAAAGATCCCGAGAACATCGTCAAGGTCGCAGGTCACAAAGGGCCGCACCCTGAGCGGTATCACGACTATGTCTTCGTGCGACTCTCGGAAGCACTTGGAGACTGCAGTCAGCTCGCAACCTGTCGAAATCTCCTGACGAACGAACTGCGCAAACTCGCCAAGGAAGTACAGACCCCTGGAGCAAAGCTCAACCGGCTCCTCACCCAGTGAGCACCGGGTTCTTGAGGCACCTCATGCTGAAACACGTCCGATACTTCAGGCTCAAGGAAGACATGCGGAGCGGTAACTGGTCCCTGGGAGACCCTCTGGACAGCTTGGGGCACGAGCCGGAGAACTTCCGGGAGTTCACGTCAGGCCGTCCAGCTCGGGCCCAGGGGCGACTGACGCTCCCCATCGATGAGCCCGGAAGACGACTGGAGTACTGCACGGCTGGGGCGAGCCTGACGCCCGTTGTCCACGTCCGGGTGGCCACACTCTTCGCGGAACTGGCTCCCGACGACGTGCAACTCCTCCCCGTGGACATCGAAGGGTGCCCTGACGAGTACCTCGTTCTCGTGGCCACGAAGCTCATCCGCTGCATCGACGACCAGGCTTCGGAAGAGGTCATGTACTGGAAGCCGGAAGACGACCGCCCGGACAAGCTCGGCCAGTACCGCAGCGTCTTCGGCATGAAGATCGACCCCACGAAGGTCGGCACCACCAAGGTTTTCCGGACCTGGGGATGGTCGTCCATCCTCATCGTCTCCGAGGACCTCAAGGTGGCCCTGGAGCAGGCCAAGGTCACCGGGGCCGCGTTCGAGGAGGTCTGACGCGCGTCAGATGCGCACGCCCAGGAACAGGCCGGGCCACATGCGCGTGCCGGAGGCCCCTCGGCCCGTCTGCCACTGCGGCATCCACGTCACGTCCTGGTCCGGGTCCTCTTCGGGCGGCTTGTAGGCGTTCAGCGACACCCCGCCGAACACCGCGAAGCGCCGCTTGAGCTCCCAGCCGAAGCTCGCGCGCAGCCGATACAGGTTGTTCGGCATCCCCTCCTCGAACAACTGCGGCGTCCACCCTCCCAGCGAGAGGTCCAGGTCCACGTAGTAGCGGTCCGCCGCCCCCACCGGCAGGTGGACCCCCACGCCCAACGACTTGAAGGTCCGCCACGAATCCTTCCACGGCGACACCCCCGCGCTCGCAATCACATGCACCGTGCGACTGCCGTACTTCACCCCCACCGACAACGGAGAGACCTCGTCCGCCCAGATTTCGAACGCGATGCGCCCCTTGCGCACCAGGCTCAACAACCCGATGGGCACCGACACGTCATCCGCGATGTTGATGAGCCCCAGCTGCACCCCCTTCACGTTCCCCGCCACGTTGATGAAGCCCACCTGCGCGCCCGACACACTGCCCGCCAGGTTGAAGAGCCCCACCTGCGCTCCCGTCAGCCGCTCCACCATGTTGACGCCCACCGCGAGCTGCGAGCCCTGCATCTGCTCGTCCGCACGGTTGCCCACCACCGAGAGCTGCAGCCCGCTGAACGCCCGCTCCGAGTAGTTCACCACCGCCGCACCTCCACCGTGCCCGGAAAGCCCCGGCTGGTGACGGCCACCACGAAGCGCTCTCCCACCAACAGGTTCGCCTCCGCCAGCGCCTCCTCCGCGTCGTACCTCACGAAGCCCACCGCGTCC
>NZ_SRLW01000337.1:0-10431 GCF_006518215.1 Myxococcus sp. AB025B | reverse complement strand
CACTTCTAGCTTCGTCGGCAGCGTCAGAGGTGTATAAGAGACAGACTGGACACAAGGTTCGCAGGAGCCTGCCCGCTCGCAAGGAGGAGTGATGAGCCCACGACAGTCTTCCCCCCCTCGAGTGGGTGGCGAGCAGGCACGACAGGGTGAACGGGTGGTTCCAACGTCCTGTGCCGGGCCACTCCTCGGACACACATCCGAGCGGGCTCACGGCCTGGGTGCGGACAGGTCCGCGCACACGCGCAGGCCCATCGTCACGTCGCGCAACGAGGGCTCGGGCAATTCGCGGTTCGTCGAGCGCGCGGAGGTGGCCGCGAACGCGAAGCTCCCACCTCGCGCCACCGCGCGCCCCGGCTCCAGCCACGAGCGGGTCCACTCCCAGACATTGCCCGCCATGTCATCCACGCCGAACGGACTGCGTGACGCGGGGTGGCTGCCCACCTCGTCCGGGCCGAAGCCTCCGGGCTGCTTGCCGTACGTGGTGTCGATGTTCGCGTCGTCCGGGCCCAGCCTGTCGCCGTGCGGGAACTCTCGTCCGTCCACGCCGCGCGCCGCGCGCTCCCACTCGAGCTCCGAGCACAGCCGCGCTCCCGGCACCCTTCCACTGAAGGACAGCCAGGACACGTACGTCTCCGCGTCGGAGAAGGAGATGCCGCTCACCGGGAAGCGCAGCCAGTCCTGCGTCCCGCGGCGGGTGCGGTTCGCGTAGCGGATGGGCTCGTCCGCGCGGGCCTCGTAGGGCACGTTGCCGGGCTGGAAGCGCAGCCGCCAGACACCGTCCACCTGGTCCAGCGAGAGGTGCCCCACATAGCCCCCCGTGCCCACGCGAGGGCTGTGCGCGGCGCGTGACTCGGGGGACAGGGTCTCCAGGAAGACGAGCCAGTCCGCGTACGTCACCTCATGCCGCGCGATGAGGAAGCCCGGCACCTGCACCGCGTGCTGCGGCACCGCGTTGAAGAACTCGCGCACGCTGGCGTCCGCGGCGCTGCCGAAGCGGACCTCGCCCGGGGGAACGAAGACGAAGCCCGAGGGAATCGAGCCCTCACGCGGCAGGCGCAACTCCAGTCGCCGTGCCTCTCCGCGACGCAGGAGCAGCGGCTGCGTCACGGCCTCGTGGTGCGGCGCGCGCAACGTGAGCCGATAGGCGCCCGGTGGCACGGAGACGTCCATCCAGGGCTCGGACTCCAGCGGCAGCGGCTCACCGGGCTGCTCGTTGCCGAGCGTGTCGCGCGTCAGCGGACGCAGCTCCACCTGCACGTCGTGCGCGGCGACGCCCAGGGTGAGCCGGGCGGGTGCGGTCCAGCGCCGCCAGCGCGCACCGTGCGCGTCATAGAGGCGCAGGCGCTGGAGCAGCGTGGGCACCATGGCCACTTCTCCGTCCTGCTCGGCCCACAGGGCGCGCTCGAAGAGGAAGTCGGCGAGCGCGTCGCGGACCTCGGGCCGCTCGGGCGCGAGCGCGAGGGCCCGCTCGAGTCGTCCTGCGACTCCATCGAAGCGATGGCGCACCTGCGCGGCGCGCGCGACGCTCTTGCCCCACAGCCGCTCCGCCTCGGGCTTCTGGCCGCTGCCGTAGAGACGGAAGGCCTCCGAGCGCTCGGAGTGGAGCAGGTCCTTGGTCTCCAGCGCGGACTCGAGCGACTTGCGCGCCTCTTCGAGCTCCGCGCGCACCTGACGCTCCAGGCTCCAGCGCTCGCGCAGCTTGAGGCCCCCGTACACGAGGCCGAGCGAGAGGAGGAAGCCCACCACGAGCGCGTGGCGCAGCCCGCGGCTGCGGATGAGCGTGCGGCGGGAGGCGCGCAGGAAGTCGCGCTCGCGGCGGTTGAGCTCGGCCACGTCCAGCACCGCCGCCTCGGCGAGCTGACGCGAGCCCCAGAGCAGCTCGCGCGAGTGGTGGTGCTTCTCCCAGTGGGCCGCGGCCGTCTCCAGCAGCGCCTGGACCTCGCGCCGCTCGGCGGCCTCGGTCAGCCAGTGCGCGAGCGAATCCCAGCCCGACAGGAGCGCCTCGTGGGCCAGCTCGTAGGACGTGCCCTCCGGGGCCTCGCGCGCCACGAGCAGGCGCGCGCGGACCAGGGCCTCGAGCGCGGCCTGGTAGCGCGGGTCGTCTCCGGCGAGCTCGCGGTCCGTCTTGCGCGCGCGGGTGCCGTCGGCGGTGACGAGCCGGAGCAGGACGCCTCGCGCCGCGACGCGCTGGTCAGGCAACAGGCGCTCCACGGCCGCGTCCGCGTGTCGGGCCAGGGCTCCGGCCACGCCGCCCATCGAGTCCAGCGCGGCCTGGGTGATGCTCTGCGTCTTCGTGTCGCGGGCCTCCCACAGCTCCGCGAGGGCGAACTGGAGCAATGGCAGGCCACCCTCGGCCGCGGCGGTGACGAGCGCGTCGACGAGGGACTCCGACTCGAAGCGGACGCCCTTCACGCGTGAGGGGCCGGTGACGGCCTCGCGGGTCTCCTCGGCGGTAAGGGCGCGCAGGAGGTACAGCGCGCGCGGGACCTCGGCGCCCAGACCGGGCACGGCGGTGAGCCGGGTGAGGAAGTCGCTGCGGCTGGAGGCGAGCAGCCGCACCCCGCTGGCCCCCTCCGCGAGGCTGCCGAGCGCCTGGCCCGCGAGCGCCGCCTCGTTGGGCTCGGCGAGCGTCGCCAGCTCCTCGAGTTGATCCACGTAGACGAGCAGGCCCTCACGGGCGCCCAGACGGGCGCGCAGGCGACGGGCGAGGCACGCGGGCTCGGCGCGCAGCGCCTCGGCGAGGAGCTCCTCCTCGGTGGCGAGGAGCGAGGCGAGCGCGGCGGAGAGCGCGACCAGGGGCTTGCGTCCCGGGACGAAGCGGACGGTGTGCCAGCGACGGCCGTCCTCGAGCCCGCCCTCGACGACGGCGGGGAGGATGCCGGCGAGGCACAGGGAGGACTTGCCGACGCCGGAGTCGCCGGTGATGAGCAGGAAGGACTCGCCGCGCAGGCGCTCCAGCACGGCGCGGCACTCGCGGCGGCGGCCGAAGAAGAGGGCGCGGTGCTCAGCCTCGAAGGCGCGCAGGCCGCGATAGGGATTGCCCTCGGGGACGTGGGTGGGCGTGTCCTCGCGGGACAGGGCCTCGAGGGCCTCGAGGAGCTGGGCGGCGGAGGCGAAGCGCTCGGAGGGCTCGCGGCGCAGGCAGCGGTCGATGATGGCGGCGAAGGTCGGGTCCACCTGCGGAGAGACTTCGCCCAGGGGCAGGGCGTCCTGGGTGCGCACGACGTGAGGCAGCTCGCGCCAGACGACGTCGCGGTAGGGGCCGCGGCCCACGCACAGCTCATAGAGGACGATGCCCAGCGAGTACACGTCGCTGCGGGCCGACAGGTCCTCGCCGGCCCAGGCCTCGGGGGACATGTAGTACGGCGTGCCGACGAGGGCGCCCTGGGGCAGCGAGGGCAGGAAGACGCCGTCGAGCGAGCGCGCGGAGAAGTGTGGGTTGAGCTCCGGGTCCAGGTCGACGGGGAGCTCGGGTGGGGTGGTGGTGCGAGCCGGGGGCACCTCGTCGCCCACGGCGCCGTCGAGCAGCTTGGCGAGGCCGAAGTCGAGCAGCTTCACGGCGCCGCTCTCGGTGAGCACGGCGTTACCGGGCTTGATGTCGCGGTGGAGGACGCCCCGGCGGTGGGCGGCGCTGAGGCCCCGGGCGAGGTCCCGACCGATGGCGAGCACGCGCTCCCAGCGCAGGGGCTTGACGAGCCGGTCCAGGCTGACGCCGCGGATGAACTCGGAGATGAGGTAGGGCTGTTCGTCGAGTTGTCCCACCCGGTAGAGGGTGACGACGTTGGGGTGCTGGATGCGGGCGGCGGCCCGGGCCTCGACGAGGAAGCGCGCCAGCGCATTGGGGCCGAGGGCGGGGATGAACTTCACCGCCACGGGGCGTTCGAGCAGGGTGTCCTGGGCCAGGTACACCCGCCCCGTGCGTCCCCGGCCGATGGGCCGAACGATTCGGTACTCGTCGAACTCCTCCGGAGGAGTCCACGAGTCTGGCGGCCGGGAAGTGGCGGGGGTGCCCACTCCCACGGGCTAGGCATCCGGACGTCCAGCGGCAACCCCTTCCCCCGTCCGAAAGGGCGGGGGCGCGCCGGGAGCGGCCACCCGATGTCGGGTGGTCGTCACTTCCCGCCGGTGGGAGGTGTCAGCCTTCCTGTCCGTTCGGCTTACGCGCCTTGCTCGGCTTGAGCATGTTTCGGATCTTGTTCTCCAGGTCCGAAGGCAGGCACGGCTTGGCGACGAACTCGTCGGCGCCGGCCTCGCGGGCGTGCTCGGCGTTGCCCGCGAGCACGTGGCCGGTCAGCGCCATGACGGGGATATCGCGGGTCCGAGTGTCCTGTTTGATACGTCGGGTGGCCTCCCAGCCGTCCATGACGGGCAGGGACAGGTCCATGAGGATGATGTCCGGCTCACTCGACTGGGCCTTCTCCACCGCCTCGGCGCCGTCCCGGGCGGTGTCCACCTCGAAGCCGACGAACTCCAGGTATTCCGCATACATCTCGCGGGCATCGTCGAAGTCGTCGACGACGAGGATGCGCTTGCGGTTCACGGGGGACACGGCCGGGGTCGCGTCCGCCACCGGCTCTTCCGAAGTCTGGGTGGCCGTGCGCTTCATGAAGCAGGTGCCTCGCGTGTAGGGAAACAGCGGTGGACACGACAATCTATGCACGCATCCGTCGTCGCGCCCACCCCACATCACCCCAGGGGGCACCCCACCACCGTTCAATGGAGAACGGTGGTGCACGACGTGGCCCCTTGGCGCGGGGTCAGTCGTTGGAGATGTAGACCTGCACGCGGTGCTGCTCATGCTCATTCGGCGGCTGACCCTCAGATTCGATTCGAGCCACGAGGATCCGTCCGTCAGGAGTGATGCCGAATCGTGATGCGAGATTGGGTGTCAAGCCGGGCGGAGGACGAAGCACTCCCTCCAGTGGAACCCATTCGCCACCAACGAGTTTCCGCAGGTGCAGCGTCTCGGGTTTCCCATCAACCTCTGGCTCCCCCAGGAGGACCACTAGTTCCCCGGATGAGTCCAAGGCGAAGCGCCGCACTTCGGCCCGTGGACCACCGGGGAACCGTTCCTTGAAGGCGGCGCCAAGTTCGCGCCATACAGCACTCCGCCACTCCCAGACCTTGAGCTCCGCCGCATCATGAATCGCTACGAGCGGGCGACCAGGCGCCCCTGTGCCCCAGACCCACCCAACCGGGTGCCCCAGCGACGAAGGAGTGCTCTTCCATTCTCCCTGACTCCACCAGCGCGTCTCGTAGTGAAAGGTATTGCCAGTGGCACTCATCTCTCCCCAGATGACAACAGGGTTCCCGCCTCCATCGAGTTCCAGCGCGGTCGAACCCACGCGCCAGTTTTCCGCGGGTCGAAACAGGCCCCGTTGAAGCCAGGTTGTGCCATCCCATTCATAGACGAAGAACTCCTCGCGGATGGCGAAGCTCACGAACCAGCGCCCCGTCCCATTCGTTCTCAAGGAGAGTCCCCAGCAGTAGGTTTTCGGGGCACGAATCACATCTCCCATCGAGACCCATTCACTCCCTGTCCATCGCCGGATATGAACTTCCCCCAATTCATCGTCGAGCCACCCCACCACCGGGTGCTGAGCCTCATCCAGGCGCGCGTTGAAATAGGTGACCCGCCCAGCAACCCTCAGTGGAGTTCCGCCCAGCAATTCCCAGGCAGCACCCGTCCATTGCTGGATGAACACGCCTCCACTACCACTGTCTCCCCATGCCACGAAGGGCAGTCCCGACGTCGGGACGAGCACCTCGGGAAAAGTGGGCGTGCTGTATTGAGGAGGGTCGCTGGTGAGCGCACTACCCAGAGGAAGGAAGCCAGGAACCGTCCAGCGCCATTCATCACCTCGCTGAATCGAGTTTCCAGCCAAGTCTGACACAGAGGAATCCATCACCACCTCGACAGCCACATCCTTCGGCAGCCGGCTCACTGGACTTATCGTCAACACCCTACCGTCGGAGGACAAGGCCACGTCCCCAGCGATGACTTTGGAGTCCACCTCCAGGCGAACGGAGTCCTCATGAACCGACGCCGGGTCGAGCGCCTCCGAAAACTCAGCGCGAACCGCATGATCTGCTCGGACTTGAGAGTCGCCTGGCCTGGGAACACGCGACAAGAGGACCGGAGCTGTTCTATCCACCATAAGCACTCGTGGCTCGCTCAAGGACACCTGCTCCGCCAGCGTCGCCCGCACGAGCAACTCGTGACCACCCTCTGACAACGTCTGCGTCTCCAGACGCAGCCTGTACGGAGGAAGCAACGTCTCCACCGCAATACCATCCACCAGCAACTCCACCTTCTCCGGTGAGGCTCCCGTCAATTCGACCTGGAGGTCGACACCGCCGTTCGTCGTCTGTCGGGAGAGGATGAGCCGTGTCCCCACGGTGGGCACCCCAGCGTCGAGCTCGACTACCGGAGGCTCCTCCACATGGATGTCTGGGATATCGATGCAAGCGCTCCAGAGAAGCCCGAGGGAGACGACGACAAGACGCAATGTGGAATGACGCATGACGTGACAGGAGGGCAATTTGCGTTCCATCGATGCCGGGCCTCGCGCAGCCCCCGGACGGAGCCCGGTCACTCACGAGGCCCCTGAAGAAATCTCAAGTAGCAGACGGGCGTCCACATGGAAGGACACTCCGTCAACTGGGCTTCACCTCTACCTTCGAGCGGGAGCGCCGCTACTACGGCCTCTGCTGACTCCTCGCTCCGGCCTGCTTCCCAGCGGCCGTCGCCCTTTCAGGCGTAAAGCGAGGTCTCCCCAGGTAAGAGTCGTGGGTTTGGGCGCGCAGCCGTCGGATCTACGCCGTCCGTCCTTGGTCGCGAGGGCTTCGCGGTGTGTTGCCCGCTCGCCCTGACTCGCGGCGCCTCGTATCCGCTTCCTGTGCGTCGACTCGCGCTTCCACTCCCCGCTTCCTCCGGAACCTTCCTCGCGGTCGGCCCCTTGCGGTTCGCTCGGGCTCGCTGCGACCAGCTCACCCAGAGGACTTTCACCTCCAACCCACGCCCATGCTGGGCGCACAACACAAACGCCCCCGTGGAAATCCACGGGGGCGTCATCAGCCTCGGACGGCGATACGTCGAGCCATCATTCGGCGGGGCTGTCTCAGGGAGTCGGGGCGGGGGTGATGCCCAGGCCAGTCACCGTGAGGTCCGTGACGACAGGCTGGCCCCAGATGTTTTCGTACGTCTGGTTGATGCCACGGCTGGCCAGCTTCGAGAATGCAACCGTGAACCCGGAAACAAGGGTCGGATTGATGGGCGCATAAGCCGCCCCCGAGGGATGCTCGAACGTGAAGTAATAACGGGTGCTGAATCCGGATCTCGTGATGGCGAAAACGGGCCGCTCGGGCTGGCTTGCATTCGTGATGAACGGCGCGGTCGGCTCATCCACGTACAGGGGGAAGCCCTGTCCACTGATGTTATTGACCTCACCGTATGAGACACCACCCACAGTGCCATTGCCGTCGAGGTCGTAATTGAACAAGACCTGGACCTGCCCGTCCCCGACACGCAACGGGGAGAGGGGCGAGCTGAAGGTGAAGTAAACTCGTTCCCCTGTCGTGAGTTGCTGCGCAGCGGGAGGAAGCGAGCTCTCCCTGTAACGAGCTTCCGTGATGGTCACCGCCGCGGGGGCCGTCGGCTCACCGCCAAAGAAGAAGCCGACTCGCTCGTAGAGCTGCCCCGTCTCCACGGAGACGGCCCTCAGGTCCAGGTTGTACTCCTTGCCCGTCTGAATCGCGCCAGTGGAGGGGGTGATGGTGGCGCTGTAGCCGCCGTTCCCCAGGGCCACGGTGACGGGCAGCGCCTCCTTGGCGTACTCGTCCGTCAGGCGCGCCAGCAGCGAGCCCTGCTGCACGGGCTGGTTGAAGTACAGATAGATGGGCTCGCCCGGGCGCACCATGTTGTGCAGCGGCTGCGAGCTCGAAGCTCCACGCAGCATGGCCACGTTGCTGGACTCGACGACCAACGCGCTCCCCGTGGGGCGCGACGCCGGCAGGTTGAGGATGCGCGTGGTGCCGACCGACACCACGGACGCGGCCGAGTAGGTATCCACGTAGCCGTTGATCTCCGGGACGCCGTCGCCGTTCGAGTCCGTCGGCGCCACCCACAGACGGTACTGCCCCGTCTGGTTCGTGAAGCGCGCCAGCTCCTGCGCGGTCGGGATGTTCTGGAACAGCAGCACGCCCTGCTCGTCGGACGTCGCTTCCACCACCACCGTGCTCACCACGCCCGTCGTGTTGTCACCGTTCGACAGGACCACCGTGCCCGCGGGAGACGCCTCGAGCGTCGCGCGTACGTTCGCCGCGGGGCGCCCCTGCGGGGTCACCAGCAGGAAGCGCAGCGAGCCATCCAGCCGCGTCAGCGTCACCGGACCGAAGCTCACGTTCGCGTTGTTGATGGGCACGTTGCCCGCCGACGAAGGCACCTCCGAGGTGGCGCGCAGCGTCGCATAACCCGTCTTCGAGAACGTCAACAGCACCTGCGAGCCCGCCGGGACTCCCTTGAACTCGAAGTTGCCCTTCGCGTCCGTCGTCCCCGCCAGCGGCTCATCCGAGCTGCCAATCGTGATCTCCACCGACGCATCCGCCAGCGGCTTGAGGTCCGTCCCCAACACCTGGCCCGACACCGTCCCCTTCGGCGTCGCCGGCGTCACCACCGTGACGTTGTCCGGCTCACGCACGCCGTCCGCGATTCCGTCCCCGTTCTCGTCCTTGAAATCGTCTCCACACCCGAGCGCCAGGAACGGCACCACGGCCATGACCAGATGCTTCTTCATCTTCCCCACCTTGTATTGGATTGGCTCTGACGCCCCAAAACCCCGAAAGAGCGCGCATCGGACACTCTCCGACCCGGGCCCTCCCCGTCAAGAAGGCGACAGTCGCGGGTGCATCGCCACTCGGTGGCATGCCCCGGCGATCACATACCTCCAGGGTCCGACAGCAGGGTCCATCCAGACCCTGATGGGTTGAATCTCATCCATTGAGACGCGTTACCTGAGCGGATGGCTGATACCTTGCCCGCATGGTGGATGTGAATGAACCGTGTCTCGGCTGCGCCATCACTCGCGGTGAGCACCGCCCCGTCGGAGGCATCCTGGCTCGCGCTCCCGGGCTCGTGCTGCACGGCGTCGCCGGTCCCAGCCCCGTGCCGGGGTGGGTGGTCATCTCCAGCGAGCAGCACGCCCGCGCCTGGTACGAGCTGGATGACGCGACCTCCCGAGAGCTGGGGGCCTTCGCCGCCCGCGTCATGAGGGCCCAACGCGAGGTCCTCGGCGCCGAGCACGCCTATGCCTTCGCCATTGGCGACGTGCTCCGGCACTGCCACCTGCACCTGGTGCCTCGCTTCGCCGGGACGCCCCAGCGCCTGTGGGGCCGCGCCGTGTTCGACGCCCCTGTCGCCGACCACCTGCCCGCCGAGGCGCTGGAGGCCGCCGCCCGCGCCCTGGCCGCCGCACTGTCCGGCTGAGGTCCCCACTCGGGGGGACGTGGTAGACCCACCCTCTCCCTCCTCCCGAGAGGTACCGCCCGTGTCGTCCGAGCCCCGCAACCGCGTCCTCGAGAAGATGCTCGAGCGCCTCTACGCCGCGCTCGCCTCCGGCCCAAGCCTCAACTGCCGCCCCCACCACAGCCGCCAGCGCCTGGACCTGGCCACGCTGACCCGACTCGACGGCACCTCTCCTCACGCCGTGCTGGCCGCGCTCCTCGGGGACAAGGCCACGGTCCGGCTCGCCGTGAAGCCTCCTGTGTCGAAGGGACGTCTGGCCGCGCCCGGCGGCGCCTCGGCTCGCCTGGCCGCCGACGCTCGCGACGAGAACTCCGCCCCGCCTCGTGCGGCGGGCATCTCGACGCTCCACGAGGACAACACCCGCGACGAGAACCCCGCCCCTCCTCGTGCGGCGAGCACCTCGACGCGCCACGAGGACAACACCCGCGACGAGCCCACCACCCCCGTGGCGGATGATGCGATTGCGCTCGCCGCATCCTCCCAGCCCGAAGGCGAGGTGAGCATCGAGCGCGACACCCCCTCGATCACCCGCGACGAGCGTGCCTTCGAGGACGAGTCCTCTGACGAAGCCCGTGCCGACCGCCCCTCCCCCACCCGCGCCGAGGAGGAGCAACAGGCCCTCCTTCGCAAGCTCGCCGCCATCGTCGAGGACGCGCGCATCTTCGAGCAGGACACCGGCGCGCACGTCCTCCACGTCGGCTTCCCGCTGCTGCAGCTCCCCCCGGGCCCCAAGGACAAGCGCGGCTTCGGCACCCGGCGCATCCTGGCCCCCATCGCCTTCGTCCCCGTGCGCATCACCCTCAAGAAGGGGCGCACCCCTTCGGTGGAGCTCGAGGGCGCCGAGGAAGGCGTCGACCGCGTCGCCCCCAACACCGCCCTGCTCGCCTGGCTGGAACAGCAGACAGGCC
>NZ_SRLW01000336.1:0-10480 GCF_006518215.1 Myxococcus sp. AB025B | reverse complement strand
GGGTGGGCGTGGGGCGCTCGTCGGGCGTGCCCGCGTCGGTGCCCCCGCCTCCGCCGCCGGACGCGGAGGTGACGGTCACCACGGACGTGGCGGTGCGCGTCACCGCGCCGAACGTGGCGGTGGCCGTCACGGTGTACTGGCCCGCCTTGGCGTAGGTGTGCTCCGCGGAGCGGCCCTGGGCCGAGCCGCCGTCGCCGAAGTCCCAGCTCACCGGGACGTCCGGGGTCGTGGTCGCCAGGAAGAGCGCGCGGTGGGGGGCCACGCCGCGCTCGCCCTCCACGGTGACGCTCAGCGCGTCCTCCGGGGGAGGCTCTTCCACGGGCGGCAGGTCCTTGCGCAGCGTGAGGCTGTCGAGCACCTTGCCGTCCGTCGTCAGGAGGTTCGCGGTGAGCAGCCCGTCGGCCACCTCCACGTCCAGGAAGCCATAGGCCTTGTTGTCGCGCATGGCGCTCCAGGCGGGCTGGCTGGTGTCGAACGCGCGCAGCGTCGCGCCGCCGCCACCGACCACCAGGTAGGGGATGCCGCCCGAGGACGCCACGTCGTCGCCCTTCATCGGCTTGCTGCGCTCGTAGTTGTGGTCATGCCCGGTGAGCACCAGGTCCACGCCGTACTTCTCGAACAGGGGCGCGAACTGGCGGCGCATGGTGAGCTGCGAGCCGTGCTCGCCGCTGGACCAGGGCGGGTGGTGGAAGAAGACGACCTTCCACGGCTGCGTGGTGCCGGCCAGGTCCGTCTCCAGCCACGCCTTCTGCTTGGCCAGCGAGCAGCGCTCCGCGGACGACAGGCCGATGGCGCAGTTGGAGTCGAGCGACACGAAGTGCACGTGCCCCCAGTCGAACGAGTAGTAGCGCTCCGTGCCCTCCGGGTTGTTGGTGGGCATGTAGAGGTTGTCCAGGTACGGCTGGCCCTGGTTCGTCACGTACTCGTGATTGCCGGGTGAGGCGAACAGCGGCACCTGCGAGAGCAGCTCCGCCATGGGCACGAAGAGGTGCTCCTGGAAGTCGGCCTCGGTGCCGTCCGGGTAGGCGTTGTCGCCCAGGGCGACGAAGAGCTCGGGCTTCGTCTGGACCATCCGGGCCGTCACGCGCCGCTGGTCCGAGCCGCCCGTGCCGAAGTCCCCCATGGCGGCGAAGTGCACGCGGCGCGTGCCGGGCACGGGCGCCGTCCTGAAGCTCTTGGCCGGCGTCTTCAGGCCGCAGGCGCTGACCTCATAGGTGTACTCGGTGCCGGGCTTGAGCCCCGTGAGCACCACCGCGTGGACCTTGCCCGAGTCGTTCGAGCGGGCGACCTCATTGGCCGCTCCCACGCCGTAGCGCACCTCGGGCGAGCAGTTGGCCGCCAGGCGGAACGCCACCAGGGCCGTGTCGGGACCGACCTTCTGCAGATAAGGGTCGCGAGCGAGGACGCCCGCGGAGGCCATGCCCGACACCAACGTCAGGGCCACGGCGAGGGGAAGCGGGGTGAAGCGGTTCTTCCGATGCATGCAGCCTCCTCCCGAACCATCTCGGGACGGAGGCCCAACCGTTCACTCCGCGACCTTCATCCAGCCTTCCCGCCAGGGAGCGGGCGGCGAGGCGAGCGCTCGCACGCCCTTCCCTGGGACAGCGGACAGGCGCTACTTCTTGATGTCGTAGGAGGCCAGGTCCTCGGTGCGCTCGCCCTCCTCGCGCACCTTGCCGATGCCCGGCACCAGCCAGTACGTGCGCTCCTTTCCCTCCTTCACCTCGCCCGCGTCGTTGAGCTTGTCGCGGCGGACCTTCACCGCGTTGGTGAAGGTGCCGGCGCGCGTCTGCACCGTCACGCCCACCTCCAGGACGCGCCACGTGTAGGTCGGGTCGCTGTCGTCCTTGCTGCCGTCACCCAGCACCGTGAACTCCTGCACGGCGCTGGTGTAGGCCCAGGGCACCGTCGTCGGCGCACGCGCCAGCGACTTCACCGTCGCCGGGCTCCAGGTGGTGGTGCGCACCTGCACGCCGTCGCGGTGGTCCTCCTCGCGCAGGCGCACGACCAGGCCGTTGCCCTGCTCGAGCTGCCACGAGTACTCCTCGTAGAGGATGCCCGTGGCCACGCGGTCCTGCCGGCTGTGCACCAGCACGCCCGTCGTCCCCGCCGGGGCGCCCGGCACGTCGCGCGGGCCGAGCACCTCCACCCGCTTCTGGAACCTGCCGTGCACCGGGTCCTGGATGTCGTAGACCCAGACGGAGCCCGTCGACAGCGGCCACAGCGTGGTGGCCGCCGGGTCCGGGTTCGACGGGTCGGGGTTCTGCGAGTCCCCTGGCAGGCCCACGTCTCCGTCCGGGTTGGACGCACCAGGGCCGGCGCCCGGCAGGCTCCCTCCACCACCACATCCCACGAGCAACCATCCGGCCGCGAGCGCGACCACCCACCTGCGCGTCATGTCAGCTCCTCCCGTGTCCCCTTGGGGCCTACCGCCGTCCACCGCAGCCCCCGCAGGGGCATGCCCTCCGTCCGTCCCAGCGCCGCCGTCAGCGAGCCGGGCACGGGCTCCTCCACTTCCAGCTCCAGCCGCCGCCCGTCGAAGTCGAGCGCGCAGCTCTTCACCATCACGTTGCGCTCCCCGAGCGCGCTCCTCAGCGACGCCTCCGCGCCCACCAGGTCATCTGCCTGGGCGGACACCAGCAGCCGCTGCTTCGGCGCCGAGGGCGCCTCGCGGTTGAACAGGTCCAGCACGAACAGCAGCGCCGCCACGAACAGGGTGCCCACGCCCGCCAGCCCCAGGCTGCCGTGGCCGCACGCCATGCCCAGGCCAATCATCAGGAACAGGATGGCCGCGTCGCGCGGGTCCTTGAGGCCGGAGCGGAAGCGCACGAAGCCGCCCAGGCCCACCAGGCCGAAGGCCTTGGCCACGCTGTCCCCGATGACGGCGGTGATGACCGCCGCCGCCGCGCACAGCAGCACCTGCGCCTGAATCATGTCCGCCTTCGGCAGGGCCCGGCGCATGACCAGCCGCCAGGGCCGCAGCGACAGCACCGTGCCGATGAGCGCCGCCGCGAGCATCCGCGGCAGCATCACGGTGATGGAAAGGCTGTTCAGCTCCGACTTGGCGCTCTCGAGGAACGCCGGAATGGAGGCCTCCATGGTGTGTGTGTTCCCTCAGAGCTCGACCTGCTGCGTGGGTGCATCCACCGCCGGGCGGCTCGCGCGGGCCTGCGTGGCCCGGGTGTCGAGCGCCGCCGCGGTGGCGATGACGGCATAGGCGTTGCGCAGCGCGGGCAGCTTCCGGGGATGGGCCTCCAGCACGCGCTGGATGAGCACGCGCGCCTCGGGTCTCACCGGCAGGCCCTTGAGCGAGGAGAGCACCGTGGCCGGCCAGCGGCTCGCGTGCGTCACCCGCAGGCGCCACGCCCTCGGGTCGTTCATCCCGTCCACCGAGTCCAGCGCCTCCTTCGTCCTCGGCGCGGCGCGCTCGCGCAGCGCCCAGGCCTCCTCGGTGGAGAGCCCCGTCAGGGAGCGCATCACCAGCTTGGTGGCCTTGTCCGCCAGCGCCTCGCGCAGGCCGCGGGCCACCGGCGTGTCCAGTCCCTGCGTCCCGCGCAGCACCGCGAGCCGGTCGTGGGGTAGGAGCGCCTCGCGCAGCGCGTCCGCGCGGGCGTCGGAGAGTCCCCCCAGGCTGCGGGCCACCTCCGCGTACAGCCCCCGCTGCATGCCCGCCTCGCGCACCACCCAGGACTCCTCGCCGTCCACGCCAGAGAGGCCCAGCAGCACGTCGCCCAGCTTCCCGTCGCGCACGCCGCGCTCGCGCAGCGCCCAGGCCTGGGGCGAGCTGTCGCCCTTGAGGCCCTGCAGCGCCTCCGCGGGCGCCTGGGCATACAGCCGCTCCCGCAGCATCGCCGCGCGGGCGCTCCTCTGGCCCAAGAGGCTCGCCGCCACCTGGGCCGGCGCCAGCGGCGCGAGCACCTCGCGCAGCGTCCAGGCGGGCTCGTCATCCAGGCCCTGGAGGCCGCGCGCCGTGAGGGCGGGGAAGCGCTCCACGAACTCCAGGCGTCGCTGATGCGCGGCGAGCCCGGGCAGGCCGCCCAGCATCCACACCGCCAGCGCCGGCTCGCGCGGCTCCACCGTGTCGAGCGCCTGGAAGAAGCGGGCCTCGACGTTCTCCACCTCGACGGGGCCCGTGGGCACCGACGCGGGGGCGGGGACGATGCGCTGCACGGGCGTGTCACGCCCCTCCAGCCGGGCCACCACGGCGTCGACCAGGCGCTGCTCCAGCACGTGCAGCGGCGCGTCGTTGTTCTCGATGATGAGCCAGCGCCTGGGGTCCTCCTTCGCCAGGGCGAGGAAGGACTCGCGCACGCGCACCGCCAGGCCCGCGCCCACCATGCCCTTGCGGCTGTCGCCCGCCTCGCTCTTGTTCGTCAGCGCCTTGCCCAGCCGCTTGCGCCAGCGGGCCAGGTCCGGGTCCACGTCCACCAGGATGACCAGGTCCGGCCACAGGCCCTGCGAGGCCAGCTCGCAGGCGGGCCGGAGCTCCGACATGGGCAGCCCCCGGCCCCCGCCGCTCAGCGCGAGCTGCGAGTACAGGTAGCGGTCCGTGATGCACACCTCGCCCCGCGACAGCGCGGGTGCCACGACCTCCTCCAACTGCTGCGCGTCGCGCGCCAGGTTGAGGAAGAACTCCGCGCGCGGTGACATCTCCAACAGGCGAGCGTCCCGCGTCAGCTCCCGCACGCGCCGGGCCGTGGACGAGCGCAGCTCGCCTCCTTCCCGTGCGTGCGCCACCCGGTAGCCGAGCTTCTTCAACCTCCCGGCCAACAGGTTGGAGAGCGTCGTCTTGCCGCTGCCGTCAATCCCCTCGAAGTCGATGAACACGGTGCCTATCCCCTCGCGACCCCATCCACGGCGAAGGCATGTGCCCTCGCCATCCCCTCTGCGAACTTGCTGTACGTCGGCGCGCCGCCCGGATTGAGCGACGACAGCCAATCGGGCAGCTCCTCCCCCAGGTGCTTCACCTCCACCACCACGCGGCCCTCTCGGAAGAAGGGCGGCCCCAGCCGCTCGCTCGTCAGCGCAAGCTGGGACATGGCCAGCTCCGGGGCAATCTGGTGGTAGCCGATGTCCCGGTCCACCGTCACCCGCCACGCCTGCGACGCCTGATACACGTGGCGCTGATACGTCACCGCCAGCACCGGCTGCAGGCTGCCTCCGGTGATGAGCGGCAACAGCCGCGCGCCGCCCCGGAGCACGCGCCCCAAATCCGAGCGCGGCACCCAGACGCGCCGCTTCTGCGTGAGGCCATGGCGCTCGCGCTTCACCTCCAGCACCACGCGCTCCACGCCCCCCGCGCCCACGTCCGGTGAGTACTCCTTCGTGCGGACCTTGAGGCAGTCCTCCGGCGTGCGCAGCGCGCGCGACGCCAAAGGACAGCCCGGTCGGTCGAAGTAGACGGACACGATGCGCGTGGGCGTGGGCACCTGTCCCTCCAACTCCCGCGTCAGGCGCGCGCACAGCGCGAGCGCCGTCTCCTCCTCCAGCACCAGCTTGAACTCACGCCGGAGCCTGGTCACTTCCCCCTCGGCGAACGAGAGCATGGCGTGTCTCCGTGATTAGAAGCGGGTGGCGAGCTGCAGCGAGTACTCGAGGCCCGGCGCCTCGTCCCCCGGCCGCAGCGCGCGCTCCACCTGGAACTGCCCCCGGAACCGACTCCCCAACAACAGGTTGAGCCCCCCGAGCAACGAGTGGCCCTTCCCCTCCACATCCCCCCGCAGCTGCAGCCCCTCGGCGCCTACCACCGGCTGGAGGGCCCACTCCGTCGTCACCGGGAGCGTCCAGCTCGCCAGCAGCAGTTGCGCGGTGAACGGCCCCACCGGCAGCCGGCCCGTGACGACCTCCCCCGTGACGTGGAACGCGCCGAACTTCAGCTCCGCGTCGGCCGCCATCGCGTGCCTGCGCGCGCGGTCCAGCGCCTCCGCCACGTACGTGCTGACGCCCAGGGTGAGCATCTTCTTGAGCGGACGCACGGTGATGCGTCCGGCCAGGTCCTCCTTGGTGCGCACGCCCAGCTCGTCGCGCGAGCCCTGGAACGCGCCCGCGGAGACGCGCAGGTCCCACAGGCCCTTCAGGCGCACCTCGCCCATCAGCCCCAGCCGACGGCCGCCCAGCTCGTGCACGTCCCCCAGGTAGTCCTCCACGAGTCCGCGCCCCTGGATGGGCAGGCTCCACGCGCCCTCCAGCCGGCGCTGGAGGAAGGGCGACTTGAACTGTCCGCCATAGAGGCGGAAGCGCTTGTTGTCGTCGGACAGCCGCACGAAGGCGTCCTTGAGCATGTTCGAGTCGGCCAGGTCCGCGCTCACCTCGGCCTCCAGGTTGGGCAGCGACGTCGCCACGCCCACGCGCGCCGAGTTGATGCTCAGCGTGCGCGCGTACTTCTCGCGCTGGTCCGCGCTGGCCTGCGCATAGACGCGGCCGAACACGCGCACCGTCTGGATTTCGTCGTCCGGCGTGTCGTCCAGCGCGGTGGCGTCCTCGCCGATGGAGTCCTCCTGCTGCGCGCCGGGCTTCCTCTTCTTTTTCTTCTTCTGCTCCGCCGCCGTCTTGGCGGGCTCGACGGTGGGCGCCGCGCTCGTGGTCGGCGTCGGGGGCGCCGCGTCCCGTGAGTCACCGGGTTGGATGCGCGGCGGCAGCGCCTGCGCCAGCGCGCCCTCCGTCAGGCCCGGCGTGGGCTCCAGCGGCTCGGAGCCCTCGGGGGGCCCCGCGTCCACGGGCTCCACGCCGTCCACCACGCCGCCCGAGAGCGCATCCACCGCGGCGGCCGAACCGGAGGCCGCTGTCTCCACGCCACCCTCGGGTGCCGGGGCCGCCCACGCCGGCCCACCCACGAGGACCGCGACGAGGAGACCCCGCCTCCCCAGCTCATCCAACCGCCACCCACCCATGTCCCCGCCTCCCCGTCGCAGCCGGCAGAGCGCTTGTGCAACAGCGGTGCCCGACTGGACAACGTCGGGTGGCGGACGGCGGTGGGCGACGCAAGCCCGTCAGAGGGCTCGAAAACGTCGTGACGCGGGCGTTACGAAGCCCTCGATGGGAACGAAAGTTCCACTTCGTGGGCACCCATCCCTGTACGAATGTCGATCAGCCGGTGGAAGGAGTTACCGGTTGGACGCCGCATCCGGCGCCGGTGCGGTGGCACCGGGCGCCTCGGTGGACGAGGACGCCTCCACGGGTGGGATGACGGCGGGCGGAGCGCCGACGTCGGACCTTCCGGTGGACGGGGGCGTACCCCGCAGGCGCTTGAGCGCGCCCCTCACGCCCAGCGCGAGCACCAGGCCCGAGCCGCCGAGGACCAGCGCCCAGCTCAGGCCGCGGGGCAGGGGCGTGGAGGCCACGGTGATGTGGCCCGTGAGGACCTTGAGCCGCGTGTTCTGGTAGCGGACCTCCAGCTCGTAGAGCCCCGGCTCGTCGAACTCCAGTGGCGTGTGCCAGTTGACCCCGTCGTACGTCAGCGTGCGCGTCAGCTGCGAGGGGGAGTCCTTCAGGTGCAGGGTCAGCGTCAGCGGCCCGGTGAACTCCGCGCCCTGGAAGGCGCCCACGTGCAGGGACAGCATCGCGGGCTCGCCCTCGCGGGGCAGGGCGGGGTGAAGCGTACCCTGCAGCCGCTCCTCGGCGTCCGCCCAGCGCAGCTCCAGGACGTCACCGCGGCGCTCGGTGCGGAGTTGATCCGCACCCGGAGTGGCCGCGACCGCACCCGTCGTGAGCAGGCAGGCAATCAGCGCGCCAGTCGATCTCCACACATGCCACCTTTGCCTCGGCGACCGCTGTCCTCTAGGATGCCGAGCCCTGACGCATTCCACCTGAGCCAACTCCCCCGGCCAGAGACCCGGGATGAACCCTCAATCTTTCGGGAAATATCAGCTCCTGAAGAAGCTTGCCACCGGCGGCATGGCCGAGGTGTGGCTTGCGCGCCAGACGGGCATCGAGGGCTTCCACAAGAACCTCGTCGTCAAGCGCATCCTCCCGCATCTGGCGGAGGACCGTGAGTTCGTGGAGATGTTCCGGAACGAGGCGCTCATCGCGGCGCGCTTCAACCATCCGAACATCGCCCAGGTCTACGAGTTCGGCGAGGCGAACGGCACCTACTACATCGCCATGGAGTTCATCCACGGCGAGGACCTGGGCCGGGTGATGCGCAAGGCGGCCAGCGCGGGGCAGTGGATCGCCCGGCCCCTGGCCATCCGCATCGTCGCCGCGGCGTGCGAGGGCCTGCACTACGCGCACAGCCGCACGGACGACGCGGGCCGGCCGCTGCGCGTGGTGCACCGGGACATCTCGCCGCAGAACATCCTCATCAGCTTCGACGGCTCGGTGAAGCTGGTGGACTTCGGCATCGCCAAGGCGGCGGATCAGGCGTCGCTCACCAAGTCGGGCGCCATCAAGGGCAAGTTCGCGTACATGGCGCCGGAGCAGGCGGCCGGAAAGCCCCTGGACGGGCGCGCGGACATCTTCGCCATCGGCCTGGTGCTGTACGAGCTGCTGACCGGGGTGCGGCCGCTGAAGCGGGACTCGGAGCTGGCCACGCTCCAGGCCGCCATGGAGTGCGCCATCCAGCCGCCGTCGCAGGTGGCGGACGTGCCGGAGGAGATGGACCCGGTGGTGATGCGGGCCGTCGCCAAGAGCTCGGATGACCGCTACCGGGACGCGCGCCAGTTCCAGACGGCGCTCGAGGAGATCCTCGTCGGCCAGCGCTGGGTGGCGGGCTCGGTGCAGATCTCCGAGCTGATGGAGACGCTGTTCGCGGACCGCCTGTCCGAGGAGAAGGCCCAGGGGCAGGTGGTGCTGGCGGACGAGGAGTCCGGCGGCTCCGCGCCGCCACCCCCGCCGCAGCAGGAGCGGGGCCGGGGCCGCGCGTCGTCGTCGGACATGAGCTGGGACGCGCCACCGGGCGAGTCGTCCTCTCCGCGCGAGCGGGGCCGCGCCGCGCCGTCCCGCGCCGCGCCGCCGCCTCCCGCGCGTCGCACGGGCGCGGTGCCGCAGCCGGTGGTGGAGGAGGACCCGGGCGAGTGGGATGCGCCGTCCGGCGTCATGGAGGCGCCGAACCGCCGCCGGGGTGGGACGTCGGACTCGATGCGCCGGCCGAGCAGCGCCAACGTGACGCAGGTGGCCCGCACCAGCTCGCGCTCGGACCTGCGCGGCGCCGCGACGAATCCGGGAGAGCCCCCCGAGCCCGCGCCGCCTCCGCCTCGCCGCTCCATGACGCGCGCCGCGCCCGTGGTGGACGTGGAGCCGCCCGCGCCGCGCCGCTCGCGCACCTCCGCGTCGCTGGACCTGGACGAGCGCACGCGGATGGAGGACGAGGACGACGACGAGCGGACCATGCTGCCGCCGCCGGAGCCCTCGCCGCCGCCGCGCCGCCGCACGGGGATGCAGTCGCAGGTGTCCGCGCCGGAGGCCCCGCCGCGTCGGCGCACCTCCAGTCGCGCGGAGATGCCCTCGCCGCCGCCTCCGTCACGCTCCCGCGTCTCGCTCGCCTCCGCGCCCGCGGTGCGGGAGGAGGACGAGGTGGACCGCGCGCTGGCGAAGGACGCGCGCCGCCACGCGGGTCAGCCGGTGTCCCGGCGCAACATCGCCATGGTGGGCTTCATCGTGGGCATGCTCGCGGTGGTGGCCATCTTCCACAAGCCCATCTTCGCGGTGCTCAGCGCCACGGCGTCGGACGGGCAGGGCGTGCGGCTCACCGTCAACACCAACGAGCGGGTGAAGGTGTCCGTGCGGCACACGGAGCGCTGCGGCAGCTCGCAGCCCGTCACCGAGCTGGGCCTGACGCCGCTGACGCTGGTGTCGGGCGCGCACCTGCAGGACACGCTCATCCTGGAGAACGAGCAGCAGGGCATCTACACCGAGGACACGGACACGCTGGCCTTCGGCGTGCCGGGCGAGGCCAAGGTGCTCACCCAGGAGTTCCGTCGCGGCTCGCTGCAGCTGATCCTCAAGCCCGAGACGGTGCGCGGCATCACCGTGCGCCGCCGGGGGCAGGACGTGGGCCTGTACCAGGGCGGCGGCGGCAAGGGCCTGAAGATCGACCTCATGGAGGGCAAGCACAAGCTCGAGCTCATCGGCGGGCCGCTCAAGGAGCCCTTCCTGTTCGAGGTCGACATCAAGCCGAACTCGGTCGAGAAGGAGACGCAGGACCTGTCGGCCTTCATCGGGTAGCGGCTCGCTCGCGAGCGCCCCGCGCCTCCTCGGACTTCATTCAGTAGCGCGGCAGGGAAGGGTCGACCTGGAGCGAGTACAGGTCGATGCCTCCGCGCAGCGACACCGCCTCCAGTCCGCGTGAGAGGAGATATGCGGTGCCGTCCAGGCTGCGCACGCCGTGGTGGCAGTAGACGACGACGGGGCGGCCTCGCAGCGCCTCCAGCTCGTCGGCGCGCTCGTCCAGCTCCGGCAGCGGGATGAGCACGGAGTCGGGGAGCGCCACGTACTCGTGCTCATGCGGGAAGCGCACGTCCAGCAGGGCGGGGCGGGTCTCGAC
>NZ_SRLW01000335.1:0-10485 GCF_006518215.1 Myxococcus sp. AB025B | reverse complement strand
GCCCAGCCCGCGGGCCCGCGCCCCAACGCCGCGCGCGAGGAGCGCGTGCGCATGACGCCGCTTCGCAAGCGCGTCGCCGAGCGCCTGGTCCAGGCCCAGTCCAACGCCGCCCTGCTCACCACCTTCAACGAGGTGGACATGGGCGAGGTGATGGCGCTGCGCAAGAAGTACAACGACAAGTTCCAGGCCAGGCACGGCGTGAAGCTCGGCTTCATGAGCTTCTTCGTCCGCGCGTCCATCGAGGCCCTCAAGGCCTTCCCCCAGGTCAACGCGGAGATCGACGGCGAAGACGTCATCTTCAAGCACTACTACGACATCGGCGTGGCGGTGAGCGGCAGCCGCGGCCTGGTCGTGCCGGTCATCCGCAACGCGGACAAGCTGTCCCTGGCGGAGCTGGAGAAGGGCGTGGGCGACCTGGGCACCCGGGCGCGCAACGACAAGCTCACCCTGCCGGAGCTGCAGGGCGGCACCTTCACCATCACCAACGGCGGCATCTTCGGCTCCATGCTGTCCACGCCCATCATCAACCCGCCGCAGACGGGCATCCTGGGCATGCACAACATCGTCGAGCGCCCCGTCGCCCGCGACGGCCAGGTGGTCATCCGGCCCATCATGTACGTGGCCCTCACCTACGACCACCGCCTCATCGACGGCCGCGAGGCCGTCCAGTTCCTCGTGCGCGTGAAGGAGTGCATCGAGGACCCCGAGCGGCTCCTGCTCGACGTCTGAGGCCGCCAACGCGACGCGTCAGCATTGACTGAGATGCCCGGCCTCAATGCAAACCGGGCATTTCAGGTCGCTGGCTGGACTTCCAGGCGGGCGTTTCACTAAAACCGGACATGTCTCCCGGTCGTCGGGGGGCGGGAAGAACGGGCGACTCTCACGCGTCGCCCCGCGAGACTGAAGGAAGTGCAATGGCAACCGGTACCGTGAAGTGGTTCAACGACGCGAAGGGCTTCGGCTTCATCACCCAGGACGGCGGTGGTGAGGACGTGTTCTGCCACCACACCGCCATCAACATGGACGGCTTCCGCACCCTCGCCGAGGGTCAGAAGGTGGAGTTCGAAGTGACGCGTGGCCCCAAGGGCCTGCAGGCGCAGAACGTTCGCGCCGCCTGAGACGTCGTTGCGATGAGCCCTTCCCCGCGAGGGGCTCATGAACGGAGGCCCGGCCCCTGTCCCCAGGGAACCGGGCCTCTTGCTTTCCGGAGCGTCCCCCGGGCGCGCGGACGCGCCCGGGAGCACGCCCGTCACAGGTTCTTCTTGAAGTGCTCCATCACGCGCTCCCACTGGCGCTGCTTCACCAGCGGGTCGGGCACCATGTGCGTCAGGCCGCTCAGCGGGAGCAGCTCGTGCGGCTTGCCGGCGCGAAACAGGGCGTCGCTCAGCTTCAGCGTGTGGAAGAAGTAGACGTTGTCATCCGCGGTGCCGTGGATGAGCAGCAGCTTGCCAATGGGCTTGTCCGCCTTGGCGTAGGTGAGCAGCGAGCTCTTCTCGTACGCCTCGGGGTGCTCCTGGGGCAGGCCCAGGTAGCGCTCGGTGTAGTGCGTGTCGTAGTCGAGCCAGTCCACCACGGGGGCGCCGGACACCGCGGCCTTGAAGACGTCCGGGCGCTTGAGCGCGGCCAGCGCGGCCATGTAGCCGCCGAAGCTCCAGCCCTGGATGCCCACGCGCTTGAGGTCCAGCTCGGGCAGCTCCTTGGCCAGCGCCTGGAGCGCGTCCACCTGGTCATCCAGGGTGACGGTGGCGAAGTCGTACTTCACCTCGCGCTCCCAGGCGGCGCCGCGCAGGGGGGTGCCGCGCACGTCGAACTTCACGACGAGGAAGCCCTGGTCCGCCATCCACTGGGACATCAGGTGCGCGGCCATGCTGTGGTGCACCACGGTGGTGGTGGGGCCGCCGTAGATGTCGACGATGACGGGCAGCTTCTTGCCGGGCTTGAAGTCGCGCGGGCGGGTGATGGACGCCCAGTAGCGCTTGGGGCCCACCTGCCTGAGCTCCGTGTTGGGGACGAAGGGCGGCTCCTGCGCCACCTCCGGCAGTTGGCCCACGCGCGTGCCGTCCGCGCGCAGCACCTCCGTGCGGCTCATGCTCTTGAGGCTGGACGTGTTGACGACGAACACCCCGCCGTCGCGCGAGGCGGAGCCACCCTCGATGCCCTCGCCGTTCTTCGTCACGCGCTCGGGCGCCCCGCCGTCCTTCACGCGGTAGAACACGCTCTGCGTGGGGTTGAGGCCACCGTTGAAGAACAGCGTGCGGTCCTTCTGCACGAAGCGCGTCATGCCCCGGAAGCCCGCGTCCGGCTTGACGAAGCTCTTGTCGAGCGAGCCGTCCGCCTTGCGCAGCTCCACCTCCGGGCCGCCGTTGCGCTCGGTGTACCAGAGGAAGCCCGAGCCATCGTCCAGCCACAGCGGGAAGTCCTGGTCCAGGTTGAGCCAGGCCGGGTCCTTCTCCACCAGCAGCTCCCGCGTCTTGCCCGTGGCCGGGTCGACGGCGAGCAGCTGCTGCTCCGTCTGGACGCGGTTCTGCACGAGGATGGTGAGCGGGCCGCCCTTGGGCCACACCACGGTGGCCAGGTACGGGTACTTCGCCGCGTCCCACTGCACCCACGTCGTCTTGCCACCGGTGACGGCCGTGACGCCCAGGCGCACCTTGGCGTTGGGCTTGCCGGGGCGCGGGTACGCGAAGATTTCGCCGCCGCGCTCGGGGTGCATCACGTCGACGATGGTGAGCTTCTCCACCTCCGAGGTGTCGGACTCGGTGTAGGCGACGCGCCTGGCATCGGGGCTCCACCAGTAGCCGGAGAAGCGGCTCATCTCCTCCTGGGCGACGAACTCGGCCACGCCGTGCGTCTTCTCGGCGGTGCCTCCCTTCGTCACGCGCTGCTCCTTGTTCGCCGCGATGTCGATTCGGTAGACGTCGTTCTCGCGGACGTAGGCCACCTGCTTGCCGTCCTGGGAGAAGCGCGGGTCCAGCACGCCGGGGCCCGTCTTGAGCTCGGTCACCTTGCCGCTCGCGCGCTCGACGACATAGAGCCGGCCGGAGAGCGGGACGAGCAGGCGCGTGCCGTCGTCGGAGATCTGGTACGAGGTGAAGCCCCGGGCGCTGACGCGCATGCGCTCACGGCGGGCCTTCTCCTCGGGGGTGAGCGTCTCCTCGGTGCCCTTGAGCAGCGCCTCGGGGGTGAGCACCTCCTTCACCTCCCCGGTCGCCACGTCGAACGCATAGAGCGTCTGGACGTTGGAGGTGTCCTGGGTGCGCAGGAAGAGGACCTGCTTCTCGTCCGGGGTGACCCGTACGCTCACCGGGCGGCCGCTGGAGAAGTTGCGGGTCTCCGACAGCTGCCTCAAGAAGGGGTCTTGCGAGTGCGCCGTCTGGGGCATGGTGAGGGGCTTCATCTCCTGGGCGTATACGGGCGCGCTCACGAGAATGAGCGCTGCGGCGAGGACCTGGCGCATGCGTAGTCGAACTCCCGCCAGCGGCGGGGCTCCTTTCACGGAAAGGTGCGGGGAAGCCTACACTCGGCCGCCGCGCAAGCTGAGCAAACCCGCGACGGACGCGAGGATTCCCGAGGCATGAAGACCGACGACGACGCCCTGCTCCACCTGCGCCTGGCGGGCATCATCCGGCTGGGGCTGGGAGGCGGCCGGGGGCCGACGGACGCGTACGTCTTCGACCCCCACCGGCTCGCCCTGCCCTCCTGGGCCATGGCCCTGGGGGACTCCGGGCCCGCCGCGCTGCTCGTCACGCTGGACCGCCACCTGGACGTGGTGGTGCCCCGAAGGCCGGAGGCGGTGCCGGACCGCTCGGCGGGCCTGCGAGCGCTGGATGAGCACGCCCGGTGGGAGTTGGACGTGCGCAACTACGACCACATCCTCGCGGCGATGGAGGCGGGGCTGGTGGGAGATGCCCTCTTCATCGCCCGGACGCGGCCCCGGGGTGCGTTCGCGGGGGACACCTACGTGGACACGCGGGGGCGCTCCCACCGACTGGTGGTGGTGCCCACCGTGGACCGCGCGTCCGAGGCGTGGAGCCACCCTGCTCCCGGTGACGCGGTGCGGGACGTGCTCGAGGACGCGGAGCGGGTGCTGCTGGACGTGGACCTGGACTGCTTCACCTCGCTGAGCGACGCGGACCCGACGACGGTGCTGCCCTGGCCTCGCGCCATCATCCGAGAGTTCCTCCTGCCCGACGGCTCCGAGCCCTTCTGGGACGCGGTGCTCCAGCGCGCGGTGGCGCTGACGCTCGCGAGGGAGCCGCACCACTGCGGCGGACTGCTCGCGTCCGGAGAGCTGTTCCGGGATGCCGCCGAGGTGTTGTTCCGGGAGCTCTTGCGCGTCGAGCCCCCGTGAGCGACGCGGGGCTACAGCGGTGAGTCGAGGAAGCTGGGGCGCAGGTCCGTCACCTGTCCGCCGGCGAACGTGAAGCGGCTGCCGATGGGAGGCCGGTCGCCGTTGAGCACGTAGCCGAAGTCGATGCGGAACGGGTTGACGTTGAACTGCGGGAAGAGCAGCCGCAGGCCCACGCCCACGGACGTCACCATGTCCGGCCTGTCGTTGAACGCGCTGCCCGAGTCGAGGAAGAGCACGCCGCCCACGTGCACGGTCTTGATGACCAGCGGCGCGGTGCGGTACTCCACGTTCACGAGCAACATCCGCTTGCCGGAGTACTCGTCCGCGGGCGCGCCGCGAAGGCCGTTGCCTCCACCGAGGAGCGTCACCCGGTCGAACAGGTCGTCGATGTTGACGTCGAGCAGGCCGCGCGCGACGAAGCGTCCTCCGAGTACCTTGGGCGACACCTGCGTCAGCTCCGCGGCCCAGTGGCGGTTGTTCCAGGTCGCCGCGTCGCCCAGCTGTCGACGGATGGAGCCGGAGGCGGCCACGGTGGTGAGCGCCTCGCCCCAGCGCAGGCGGTAGCGCGCGGCCAGCCCTGCCTCCGTGAAGTGCGTGTCGTCACCGAAGACGGGCGGCGCGTAGCGCAGCGTCGCGGAGAGCCAGTGCCCCATCTGGTAGTCCTCGGAGAGGACGTAGGAGTCCACGTCGCGGAGGACTTCGTAGCGGGCCTCGAAGGCGCGCAGGGACATGGACACGTAGCCCGCGTCCTCGGCGCGCGGCAGGTAGTTGCGCCGGAACCAGGTGGACTGGTCCTCGGTCAACATCGACGACCTCGGCGGGTCGTAGGCGTAGTGGTACGCGCCCACGGAGCCGCTCAGGTTGAGCTTGTAGCGCAGGCCGAAGGAGCGCGTGTACGAGGCCGCGCCCGCGACCTCCTCCGTCCGGTACACGTAGGGCACCGTCGGGCCGCCGGGGAACGGGAGCTGCCAGATGTCCGCGCCCCGGTAGACGCGATTGGTCTCCACGTTCCACGCCACGGACGAGCTCACGCTCCACGGCGTCGACAGCGAGTACAGCGGCCGGCTCACGGAGACGCTGCCCCGGGAGCCCTCGGCCTGACCGCTCTCGCGTCCGATGATGATGGCGGCGGACTCGGTGAACGACCAGCGACTGCCCAGCACACGCGGGTCCGTGTAGCTCTGTCCGAGGCTGAGCGTGTCCAGGCGCAGGATGAAGTCCACCGCGAGCTTCTTGCCCCGGCCCAGGAAGTTCTGCTCCGTGCCCTGCAGCCGCAGGTACTGGAGCAGCGAGCCGACCGCGGAGAAGTCGCTGTTGAGTCGTAGCGACCAGATGTCCTTGGTGACGACGAGCAGCGACACCGTGCCGGGCGTCTTGCCGACGAGCGGGACGACGCGCACCACGGAGAACAGGCGCAGTGCGCGCAGGTTGCGCGCCGTCTCCTCCGCGAGGCGCGTGGAGTAGGGCTGACCGAGCGGCAGCAGCACCTCGCGCCGGACGACCTCGTCGCGCGTGCGCACATGGAAGATGTTGAGGAAGTCCGGATACGGGTCGCTCTCCGCCACCACCTCCTCGGTGTCGACGAGCACGTCCGAGAGTGGCTTTCCCTCCGGGGAGGGGTCCACCTGGCGGCCATGCCGGACGAGCGACTCGACGACGAGGGCCTCCTCGTAGTTCTCCTGCGTCAGCCCGGGTGCGCGCGCGGGTGGAGGCTCCACCGTGGCGCCCTCGGGCTGCTCACCCTGCTGTGTCGCGACGGGCGCGTCCGGCGGCGGAGTCGCGACGACGGGAGCCGGTGTCTCGGAGGCGGGCTCCGCCAGTTCGCGTTGCTGCGTCACGCCCAGTAGCGGCGACGCAACGGCGGGAGTCGGCGTCTCGGAGACGGGCTCCGCCAGTTCGCTTTGCTGCGTCGCGACGAGCGCGACCCGTGGCGGAGACGCAACGACAGGCGCCCGCTTCTCGGGGCTGGGGGCCGCCTGCACGCCCTGTGGCGTCGCGACAAGCGCGGCAGGTGACGGCAACGCGACGACTGGCGCCGCCTGGAGTGGAGTCAGGGCAAGAGGAACGACGATGAGGGCAACCAGTGGTAGCGCCACCCCACCATCCTGGCATGCGCCGCATTCCTGGCGAGCATCTTCATCGCGGGAAGCTCGGATGGCGCGGTCCGTCGACGTCGGCCCCCTCCGTGAGGTCCAGGCTATCGCTCGGGCAAGAACCGCCCAGGTCCAAGGACCCCAGACAGCACCACCACGTGCACGGAGCACCGCCTTCGGTGCGGCTCCTGGCGCGGGCCTCTCGGTGGTGGCTATCGCCCGAGTCGCAGGACGACCAGGGCCCTGTGTCGGAACCGAATCCGCCGCGCGGAGCCTCCCGAGCAACGGCCCCGCTGGCAGCACGCTCGCCGTCGAAAACCCTCGGAAAATGCCGCTGTAATACCGCGCGAAAGGTGGCGTCTTCCTCGATGAACGGTGGGTCGCGGCTCGTGGGTCCTCGAGCGCTCGCCCCCGGAGCCATCCATTCCTGGAGGTCCCTTTCCCCATGTCGGGTTCACACAGCCACGCGCCCACGTCACACGGCCGAGCCTTCGCGCTCGGCGTCACGCTCAACCTGGCCTTCGTGGCCATCGAGGCGCTGTACGGCTTCCTCGCCGGCTCGCTGGCGCTGCTCGCGGACGCGGGCCACAACCTGAGCGACGTGCTGGGGCTCGTGCTCGCCTGGGGTGCCAGCGTCCTCGCCCGACGCCAGCCCACCGAGCGGCGCAGCTACGGCCTGCGCGGTGCCTCCATCCTCGCGGCCCTCTTCAACGCGCTCATCCTGCTGGTCGCTGTCGGCGCCATCGGCTGGGAAGCCCTCCGCCGCTTCGGCGAGCCAGCGCCCGTCGCCAGCCTCACCGTCATGAGCGTCGCGGGCATCGGCGTCGTCATCAACACCGCCACGGCCCTGCTGTTCTGGAAGGGGCGCAAGAACGACCTCAACGTGCGGGGCGCGTTCCTGCACATGGCGGCCGACGCGGGCGTGTCGCTCGCCGTGGTGCTCAGCGGCGCGCTCATCTACTTCACGGGGCAGGCGTGGCTGGACCCGGTGGTGACGCTCGGCATCGCGCTGCTCATCCTCGTCAGCACGTGGAGGCTGCTGGTGGACTCCTTCAACCTCGCGCTGCAGGCCGTTCCCGCGAACATCGACCTGGGCGCGGTGCGAAGCCTCATGACGCAGGCGCCCGGTGTCACCGGCGTGCACGACCTCCACGTCTGGGCCTTGAGCACCACCGAGTCGGCCCTCACCGCCCACCTCGTGGTGGATGCGCCGTCCGGTGACGAGGCGCTCGTCCCCACCCTGAAGACACGGCTGCACGACACGTTCGGCATCGAGCACGTCACGCTCCAACTCGAACCCGCGCTCGCCGCGACCTGCCACCCCTGCGCCCCTGGTGACACCCGCCACGCCGCATGCGCCTGACGGCACCGTGCGAGTCCGGACTCACCGCTGGCTTCACTTCCTTCGCCCTGGCGACGCACGCCACCTCGCCAGCGCCGCACCGAGCGTTCCGATGACCCCGACCCTGCGAACCCACTTCGACCTCGAGCTGCGCCGCGTCGCGGAAGCCCATGCACGCGGTGCCCATCAAGACGCCTGGCGCTTCCTGGAGCGCGCCCACATCCTGAGTCAGGCCCATGCGTGGCCCCACCTGCGCGTCCACGGCGCCATGTTCCGTTGGGCCGCTCGACACGGAGACTGGCGGGAGCTGCTCGGACAGTTGCCGCGACTCATCCTGGCAGCGCCGGGCTCATGGCTCGGTCGCGCGCCGCTGGGCAACACGGGCGGCGCCAACGTGGGCATCTTCACCCCCATGGACATCCCCGAGGACCTCCGCGCCATCCTGGCCGCGCGATAACTCCCCGCGTCGAGGTGACATCCCGCGTCGAACCGCCTTCGACACGGGCCCGTGACGGACGCGGCACGCGATGCGGGCACGGACTGACGCTAGGCTCCCGCCCAGGTGGAGTCCCACCACCGGGGGCACGCTGCATGACCACATCGGACGCCACGCACCGTCAGCCATCATCTCGTCTGCCGAAATCGCTGCTGGAACTGCAAGCCCTGCGCGCATGGCGCGAGCCCATCTCCGGCCCCGCGCACTTCCACGTGGAGCCGACAGACATCTTCGTCGCCACCTATCCCAAGTGCGGAACCACGTGGACGCAGCAAATCGTCCACGGTCTGCGCACGCGCGGCGACATGGGCTTCGAGGAGATCTCCCTCGTCGTCCCGTGGCTGGAGAGCCCACCCCTCCCGGGCGTCGACCTCGCGGGGCCCCAGGTCGCCCGACCCCGCGCGTTCAAGACGCACCTGCATTGGGAGCGGGTGCCGAAGGGCGGGCGCTACATCCACGTGATGCGAGACCCGGCGGACACGCTCACGTCCTTCTACCACTACGTGAACGGCTGGATGTTCGAGCCCGACTCCGTCAGCGTGGAGGAGTTCTGCTTCGGCATCTTCTTGAAGGACGCGCGCTTCGGCCGCTACTGGGAACACCTGCGCGCCTGGTGGAGCGTCCGCGAGCGCGACGACGTGCTGCTGCTCGCCTACGAGGACATGAAGGAGGACCTGGAGTCCGCGGTCCGACGCATCGGCGCCTTCATGGGCGTGTCCCTGGACGACGAGCTCGTCGCGCTCGTGACGAAGCAGTCCACCTTCGAGTTCATGCACGCGCACGAGTCCCAGTTCGACGACCACCCGACGACCGAAGCCGTCAATCGGCTCACCTCGCTCCCACCCGAGGTCCAGACCACCAAGGTCCGAGCCGGCCGCGTGGGAGACTCCTCGGAGCTGTCCTCATCAGTGCACGCCGTGCTCGCCGAGACCTGGCGCGCGGACATCGAGGTGCCACTCGGCATCCCCTCCTATGCACGGCTTCGCCAGCAACTGCGGTCATCCCAACCCACTCAAGCCCGGACGATTCGCTCGTAGCCCAGCGCCTCCAGCACGTCCTCATGGCCCACGAGCGCCGTGTTGATCTCCTCCAGGTCCGCGGCGCTCATGCGTCCGAGCGAGTCCCCGTTGAAGTCCCGGATGGTGCTGTGCTCGCCCATGATGTCGAACGCGCGGCCGACCTCCAACCGCCCCAGCTCCGGGATGTACTCGAGGATTCTCGCGGCGATGGTCTCCGGGGACTGACAGAGGTCCTCGTACCGGAAGAAGAGCGAGCCTCGCAGCACGGCCCGGTTCCGGAGCTGCAGCCGGCTGGAGCGCACCCAATGCGCCGTCGCGATGGACAGCGGATAGCCGCGCTTGCGCCGCACGCCCTCGGCGAAGGCATACGGACTGCGCACCGAGACGATGAACCGCGCGGGCGCGAACTGCTCCTGCAACAGCGGCGCGGCCATCACCATGGGCGGGCTCTTCTCCACGAGCACCGCCTTGCCCAAATCCCACGCGCGATGCCAGACGGCCTTGATGCGCTCCCAGTGGTAGCGCTGGGGGTCCGCGAACTTCGCCTCGTTCGTCGTCCAGTTGCGAAGCTCGTCCGACTCGGTGTCGGGGATGGGCATCGCCTCCGGGTCATCCCGGTGCACCAGCCACTGTCCCTCGTGGTTCATCGAGTCGAACACGGAGACCTGGTCCGACGTGGCCAGCAGCCGCACCAGCAACGTGCTGCCGCTGTTGTTCGGACAGATGACGAATGTGTACAGCGGCGACCTGCGCACCACCTGCTCCACGAATCACCCCCGGGACCGGAGGGCAGGCGTCTCACGAATCGAGCCCCCACGTCATGACGAGACGCGGCGAGCCCTCGCGAATCCCCGCTCCCGCGCCGCCAGTCGCGTGACGCCCCAGAACCCCAGCGCCACGGCGGCGATGGCCGCCCCCTGCACGCACACGCCCACCCAACCCGCGTGCGCGAACACCACCGTGGACGCGAGCGAGCCCGCGCCACTACCGATGGAATAGAAGACCATGTAGCCCGCCACCAACCGGCTGCGCGCCTCCGGGCGGACCGCGTACAGCTCGCTTTGGTTCGTCACATGCAACGCCTGGATGGCCAGGTCCAGACCGATGATTCCCAACCCCAGCGCCCACAGCGACTGGTGCGTCTGCGTCAGCGCGACGGGAACCCACGACACCAGCAGCAGCCC
>NZ_SRLW01000334.1:0-10558 GCF_006518215.1 Myxococcus sp. AB025B | reverse complement strand
GCCCCGAGGGGGATTGGGCGCGGTGGGGCGTGGGGGCTGTGTCGTTCCTGCTGCTCGTCCTCGCGCGCGAGTGGCTGCCTGGGCTGCGCTCCCTGGTGGGTGAGGTGCGAGACATCATTGAGTTCGTCCGGGCGCGACGCGCGGCCCGGTCCGCGCCGGCGAGCCCGGCGTCATGAAGGACGTGAGGCATTCGATGTCGAAGCCCGACCTGGTCATCTCCATCGTCAACCACAGCAACCCGGAGCTGCTGCACGACTGCCTGCGGACGCTGTACGCGACGACGCGCGAGTGCACCTTCGAGGTGTGGGTGGTGGACAACGCCACGGATGGACGGGGCGTGGAGGCGATGCGGCGCGACTTCCCGCAGGTGCGCTGGCTCTTCAACACCGCGCGCAAGGGGTTCTCCGCCAACCACAACCAGGTGCTGCGGCAGGTCTCGGGGCGATACTTCTGCATCTTCAATGACGACACCATCGTGCACGAGGGGGCGTTCGATTCGCTCGTGCGCTTCATGGACGAGAACCCGCGGGTGGGGATGGCGGGCGCGCGGCTGTTGAACGCGGATGGCACCATCCAGAACTGCACCTTCCGTCCGATGTCGTTGTCGGGGCAGTTGTTCGACCTGGTGTTCCTGCCGCGTCCGTTGCACTTCCTGAAGCGCAAGGACATCGACCCGGCGCAGTACGGGCACGAGGAGGCTCGGGTGAACTGGGTGCTCGGCGCGTGCATCGTGGTGCGCGAGGAGACGTTGGCGGAGGTGGGGCTGCTCGACGAGGCGATGTCGCCCCTGGGGAACACGGAGGACACGGACTGGTGTGTCCGGGCGTGGAAGGCGGGCTGGGAGGTGGCCTTCTGTCCGGAGGCGGTGATTACGCACCTGACGAGCCGCTCGTTCCGTCCCTCGGCGACGGGGCCGGACAAGGTGCGCGTGGAGCTGTGGCGCACGCGGGTGGCGTACTTCCGCAAGCACCACGGGCGGATGCGCGAGTGGATGCTGCGCGCCATCCTGGTGGGGACGCTGCCGTACAACTCGCTGGTGTTGACGCAGACGTTGCTGCGAGGGCGCATGGAGCTGACGGAGTACCGGCGGCAGCTCGCCACGTTCCTGCGTATCTCCGAGATGGGGCTGCGGACGCGGGTCTGACGACATGCCCTTCTTCTCCGTCGTCATCCCCACGTACAACCGGGCGCGGCTGTTGGAGCGGACGCTGGCGTCGGTGTTCGCGCAGGAGGAGCGGGACTACGAGGTGCTCGTCGTGGACGACGGCTCCACGGATGACACGCTGGAGGTCCTGTCGCGGCTGGGCGAGCGTGTGAAGGTGCTCCAGCAGGTGAACGCGGGACCGGGAGTCGCGCGCAACCGGGGCATCGAGGCGGCCCGGGGCGAGTACGTGGTGTTCCTGGACAGTGACGACCTGTGGTTCCCGTGGACGCTGTCGTCGTATCGGCAGGTGCTCGAGGAGCACGGGCGACCGACGGTGGTGATGGGCACGTCGGTGACCTTCCGTGACGAGTCGGAGCTGGCGCGGGTGGGCCGTGAGCCCGTGCGCGCGTCACCGTTCGCGGACTATCTGGCGAGCGCCCTGGACCGGACGCCGCGCACGGCCTGCGTCCTGGCGGTGCGGACCGAGGCGCTGCGAAAGGTGGAGGGCTTCACGCCGCTGCGCATCGTCGCGGAGGATTATGACCTGCTGTTCCGGTTGGGGACGGAGCGCGGCTTCGCGTGGGTGCGCTCGCCGGTGATGGTGGGCTATCGCCAGCACCACGGCTCCGAGTCGACGATGCTGGAGTCGGCCCATCAAGGCATGGCGTACCAGTTGATGCAGGAGCGACTGGGGCGCTATCCCGGTGGACCCGAGCGCAGGCGCGAGCGGCTGGAGATGCTCCTGTACGCCACGCGGCACGTGTCTCACGTGATGGTGGACCACCAGCGGATGGACCTTGCGCTGGACTTGTACTGGCGGGGGCTGCCGTTCCATCGAGAGGTCCCTCGGTGGCGCTATCTGTTGGGGTTCCTGCCCAAGGTGGCGGTGAGGCGGCTGGCGCACGTCGTCCGAAGTCACTGAGCCCGGCCGAGCGGCCAGGGCCTTGTCCGTCCGGAGTGGCTCCACAGCAGGCGACCCTACGGGCTGCCGGACGGAGCGGGGTCTGCGCATCTTCCGAGGGACGTTGGTGTGGCCCTTGCTCGGAGGCTGGACATGGACCGGGTCCGCTCGAAGAGGACGGTGACGTCTCGCAGGTCGCGAGTCCAGCGACGCGGGAAGGTGTGGGGAGGCATCGACCTGGGCGGGACGAAGATCGAAGCCGTGGTCATCGACGGGCACGGCAAGCCGATAGGGCACGCGAGGCATCCGACGCCCACGCAGGGCGAGCCGGAGGACGTGGTGCGCGAGATGTACGGCGCGCTGGAGGAGGCGGTGCAGACGGCGGGGCTGCATGGAGGCCTACGCGGGGCGCGGAAACATGGAGCGCGAGGCGCGCAAGGCAGAGGAGAAGGGTGAGAAGACGCAACTGTTCGAGCTGATGCGCAAGAAGCGGCGCACGCGGTTGACGAGCAGCATCTGGAAGAAGGCGCTGGAGGAGGAGGACCCGCTGGCGACGAAGCTCATCGAGCGCGCTGTGCACATGATGGGCGTCGGAGTCGCGTCGGCCATCAACCTGCTGGATGTGGAGGCGGTCATCCTGGGCGGAGGATTGGGCTCACGACTGGGTGTCGAGTATGCCGGGCGGATTCATGAGGCCATGAGCCCCCATGTCTTCATGACGGAGCGACAGCCCCCGGTACTGGTCGCGGAGTTGGGCGAACTCTCGGGCGCGATTGGCGCGGCGCTGCTGGTCGAGCCTGACGTGACGTAGTCCGTGCCCACTCGATGGGGGTTGAGCGATACGGTCGGGCGAGAGCGCCGCAGATGTGTGGACTCTGCTCCGCCTCGCCGGGCAAGATCACTTCGCGTGGACAGGCCACGTGAATGCTCGACGCGGGGGGACCGTGCACACCAAGGACGTCTTCTCGACGGTCGCACTTACAGGTGGGGCGCTGCTCGGATTGATTGGGATTCTGGGGATGCGCGTGTTTGTAGGGGCCGCCGTCATGGGTCGATTACCCCTGGGGTGGCGGGAGTGGGGGCAGTTCATGCTCCTGCTCGGGGGCATCAAGTCTCGCCGCTTCCAGTTGTTAGGCATCGCGTGGTTCTTCGTGTGCGGAGCCCTCGCGTTCGGGTTGATCATCGCGGTGATGCTCTACGGCAAGCGGACGTATGGTTGGCCGTGAGGGTCGATTCTGGAGAATGAGGTCAACGGCGGATGAGCTTCTTCCGAATTCGTATCGAACGAGTCTTCGAGCCCTCGGAGGTGCGAGAGCAGACGGAGGCCCGATTGGCGAGCTGGGTGGGGCCCTTCAAGGTCTCGCCGGGCCCGGGGTCTGCCGGTGGCGGCGGGTGGTATCGCGGTAGCAGGGATGGCGCGCGTCTCCTCGTCAGGCGCGACATTCCGCTGGGGGAGTACCTGGTGACGCGGATGGGGAAGAACATCGCGTCCCGGTTGGAGGTCCTGGCGGATGGGCGCGTCCGCCTGGTGACACGGCTCGGCGCGATGGCGGTGGTGCGCTGCCTCACTGGCTCGCTGGTGGCCGCGGCCGGGGTCTTCCTGACGTATGGTGTGACGCTTGCGTCGTGGGGGGTGGTGATGGTGATTGCTCTTGGAGTGACCTGGTTCTTCTATTCAGGAGGCCAGCGGGTCCACCAGGAGTCGGACGCGCTGACGGCCTCACTGGAGCATTTGATTCAGTAGGGAGTGATGGCTGGGTCAGACCGGTCTGGATTGAACCCGAGTCTCCGCGTGGGGCTTCACGGATTTGAGCCGGATGCAGGGGTGCTCGACGAGTCGCCAGGACAAGACGGCGAGCAGGAGCGTGGGGAGGAACGCCAGGGCTGCGTTCCACCACCACGGCGTGGCGCCGTTCATCAGCGCCGCCACCGCTTGCTGCACGGGGAACGCGTAGATGTAGAGCCCGTACGAGAAGTCCCCGTGGCGCCCGAAGCTCGCGAGTCGGCTCGGGAGGAAGGCGAGGTAGACCACCAGGTACGCGCCACAGGAGCCCATGGCGATGGACAGCCCCTTGCCCAGCAGTGACGTGGCCACGAGCACCAGCACACAGCCCGCGGCGATCCACGCGCTCATCCTCACGCGCTCGCGCCAGAGGTAGAGCACCAGCCCGCCCCCGAAGGCGAGCCCCAGGTTCGGCCAGAACCCCAGCCGCCCGATGTGCAGCAGCGACAGCCCCGCCGTGACACACCACCCGACCAGCGCCAATTCCTTGCGCAACAACCCCGTGACGCCCAGGCCCAGCACGAGCAGGTAGAAGCCCACCTCGTACTTCAGCGTCCACAACGAGCCGTTGACGGCTCCCGGGTACACGTTCCCCTCGAACACCCCGGGCAACATCCACTGCGGCTCCACCAGGGTGAAGTTGCGCAGGATGAACGTGTACGTGTCCTTCGACGTGAAGTACTCCGCCAGCGGGGACGCGGTGAACACGGCGCCGAGCACGAAGACAGTCAGCAACAGCGACACCGCGAGCCCGGGGAAGATTCGCAGCGTGCGCGCCAGGAGGTACGCACGAACGTCGGGCTTGCGCTCCCAGCTCCGCGTGATGAGCACGCCGCTGATGACCAGGAACACCGCCACGCAGACCAGCCCGAGCGAGAGCTGTCCGCGCGTGAAGTCCATCAAGGGCTCGGGAGCCTTCGCGGCGCCCTCGCCCAACGGAAACGCGTGGCTGACGATGACGCCCGTGGCCGCGGCGAAGCGCAGGAAGTCCAGGTTGTTCCCCCGGCCTTCGAGACACTCACCCAAGGTGCGACGTGACCGGAGCGCCATGAATGTCAGTCAGCGCGACTCGTGCAGCTGCGCATACGGGCCCTGCACCTGAGCCCAGCGGCTCGCCAGCACGAACAGCACCTCGCGCACCGAGTCTCCCCGGAGCGCCAGCGCCGGACTCGCGAGCCCCGCTCCCACCAGCCGCGCGCACTCCTTCAGTCGGGACAGCGCTCCCATGCGTCGCCCCAGGTAGCGCGCCTCGAGCGTCTTCTCGCTGCGCACCACGCCCATGATGAGTCGGATGAAGTAGCGCGTCTCGAAGCGGCTGCTCGGGATGACGTGTCAGACCTTCAGCGTGGGCCCGTAGATGCGACGGTGGCCCGCCTTGCCCAGCAGGTACCCGAGCTCGATGTCCTCGCCGCTCACCATCAGCTTCCCCAGCCGGCCCGGCATGAGTCGCTCCGGCGTCCGCCAGGGGACCGCGTCCAATATCGCCGAGCGGCGCATCCACAGCCCCGCGCCAATCGTCGGCGCGAGCGTCGCCTCCGCTCCGAAGTCGATGAGCGCATCCCCCATCCGGTGGTTGATGGCCAGCAGGTGCTCACGCCGCGAGATGCTCGGCGGAGGCGGCGTCTCGTACCGGGGATAGATGCGCGACACCACCATGCCGACGCCCGCGTCCTCGAAGTGCGCAAGCCCGTCGGCGATGAAGTTCGGCTCGGGGATGTTGTCGTCATCCAGGAAGCAGATGACCTCGCGCCGCGCGTTGTGGATTCCGCACAGGCGCGCGAAGAGCAACCCCTGGCGAGGCTCAGCGACCACGCGCACGTCCACGCCCCGGCGACGCAGCTCCGCGACCGACGCGCTCTCCTCCACCACGCGCGCCGTGCCGTCCGAGGAGTTGTTGTCCACCACCACCACCTCGAAGCACCCGCCCGGCGCCTGTTGCTCGACCAGGGCCTGCAGCGGCGCCTCCACGCGCTGGGCTCCGTTGTACGTGGGGATGACCACCGTGACGCCCGGCGAACTCATGGACGCGCCCCGGTCTCACGAGGACGCGCCCAGAGCAGCCCGTTCACCTCGCTGCTCCAGATGCCTTGCGTGACTTCGTAGCCCAGCGCCGCGAGCCGCTGCTCGCACCAGGCCTTGCCGTCCGGCCGCTCCCGGGTGCGATGCCACTCCATGATGAGCGTGCGGATCTTCAGGCGCGCGAATCGCGGGTCTTCCATCAGCGCGTACTCCCCGCCCTCGATGTCCATCTTGAGCAGGTCGATGGGCTCGTCGCCGATGGCCTCGAAGAAGTCGACCAGCGGCACGCGCAGCGAGCGCCCCTCGCTCGCATCCACGATGGTGGACGCGCTCTCCGCGTCGATCAGGCCCACCTCACCCGCGCTCACTCCCGCCGCCGCTCGGTGCAGGGACACTCGCGGCGTCAGCGCGTTGAGTGCCAGGTTTCGCTCCAGCATCGCCAGATGGACGGGGTGGGGCTCGAAGGCGACGACGTGCGCGCGCGGGTAGTGCTTCGCCCAGAACAGCAGCGAGTGTCCGCAGTTCGCCCCGACATCGACGATGCGCAGCGTGGCGTCCGACTGCACGGAGAACGGGGGACGGTAGACCTCCGCGACGAACATCTCGTACGCCGTGGCCAGGTCCTCGGCGGGAGGCGGCCTCAGGGAGAGCCTCTCCCCCGAGCGCAGCTTCACCGTCACCTCACGCCCCAGCGGCATCGCCCGCCAGGCGAGATACCGGAGCTGGCTCAGCGGCGTCAGGTGGTCCCTCAGTCGTTGCATGGCATTCCTACGGAGACAAGACGCCGGGCGGGAGCGCCCCTCGGGTCAACAGCCAGTCTCGCAGCTTGAGGCAGGGTTTCTCCACCGCGACGTAGGTCACCCACGAAACGCCCAACGTCAGGGCGAGGTACGCGAGGAGGTCCAGCCCCCACGCGCCCAGGCGGAGGTCCAGCCGCTCCACCCCTCGCAGCACGAGCCCGTGCCAGAGATACGCGCCATAGGACAGCAGCGCGATTTGATAGACGGCCCAGCGCGGGGCTCGGGAGAGCTGGAGCGACTCGAGGCCCACGAGCACTCCGCCGAAGCCCACCGCCAACCCGGCGAACAGCCCGATGTGGTTCGTCGTCGTCACGATGGCGCCGTGGTGCCCCACCGTCAGCGCCAGCACGCCCACGCCCGCGAGCCCACACATCATCCGCCCTCGCGGAGACCAGCTCCGCCACGTGGGCGCGGTCTTCGCCAGGAACACGCCGATGCCCAGCCCATCCAAATGCAACTCGGTGGACCAGGGCGCGAGCGTGTCCAGGCTCGACATGCTGACGTCCGCCGGCAGGCCGCGCGAGAAGAGCCATCGCGCCGCGACGCTCAACGCCACCGAGCCCAGCCACGCCCACGCGGGCCAGCGTCGCCCACCCAGCGCGAACGCCAGCAGCGGCAGCACCAGGTAGAAGTGCTCCTCCACGCACAAGGACCAGCTCTGCACGAAGTCGCGCGGATGCCCGAAGTTTTGGAGGAACAGCGCGTAGTGCCAGCCGCCTCCCACGAACGGCGTGCCCACCAGCCACGGCTTGAGCGCGTAGAGCGCGAGCACCACGAAGTACAGCGGCAGCGTGCGCATCCAGCGCTTCATCCAGAAGGTGCGCAGCTGCGCACCCAACGTGGGCCCATCCTCCGTGGCGAAGACCTGCCGACCCACGAGGTAGCCCGAGAGCACGAAGAACAGGTCCACGCCCATCCACCCGTGCGCGAACGCGAAGCGCACCGCGTACGGCACGGCGTCATGCACCGCCGCGGGCGCATGGAACACGAGCACGCCGAGGATGGCGATGGCCCGCAGCACATCCAGCCCATCCATGCGCCGCGGGGACGCGTGCTCGCCACTCAACGGGTTGCTCCCGACGGCGACGGCCCGTGGGCTTGTAGGCGGATGGATGTCCTGGGAGGCATGCGCAAGAGGTGGGCGCATTGTGTCCCCCGACGCGAAGCCGTCAACAGCGGACGACGAAGGGCCTGCCAGCAGGGCCGGCCTCTCGCATTCTCCGCCGACGAGGAATCGGTTCCGTTCGAGGTCAACAATGACACGCCGCAGCCCGCATGGTTGCTCGGCGAGGGACGACTCGTGCGACATCCGAGTGTCGCACAACGACATTCATTGACGCGCCGTGACGCTCACCGTCAGCATGACGGAGGCGGCCCACCTCGATGATCACCTTCTTCGTTGCCTTCCTCGTTTCGCTGATGGTCGCCCTGGGGCTCACGTACGTCGTGCGCAACCAGGCCCTGGCGTGGGGCTGGCTCGACCAGGCCAATTCCAGCCGCAAGGTCCACGTGCGGCCCATTCCCCGGCTCGGTGGAATCGGCATCGTCGCGGGCTTCTTCGCGCCCCTGTGCGCGCTGTTCCTGGTGGACTCGGGCGTGGGGCACAACTTCCGCTCCCACACGGACCTGGTGATGGGCCTGTTCGTCGGCGGTGGCGTCATCGCCGCGCTCGGGCTCTACGACGACCTGCGGGGAGCTGGCGCGCGGCTGAAGTTCAGCGTGCAGTTCGCGGTGGCGCTCGGCCTGTATGCGCTGGGCTTCCGCATCGAGGTCATCGCCAATCCCTTCGGCCCCGAATTGACGCTGGGCGCGCTGAGCCTGCCCTTCACCGTGCTGTGGATGGTGGGCGTGGTCAACGCGCTCAACCTCATCGACGGGCTGGATGGGCTCGCGGGCGGCGTGGCGTTCTTCGGCGTGAGCACCAACTTCATCCTCGCGCTGTCCCGAGGTGACGTGCTGCTGTGCCTGCTGATGGCGGCGCTCGCGGGGGCCATCCTCGGGTTCCTCGTCTTCAACTTCAACCCGGCCTCCATCTTCATGGGGGACACGGGCAGCATGTTCCTGGGCTTCGTGCTCGCGGCGGTCTCCATCAAGACGAGCACCAAGAGCGGCACCGCCGTGGCCATGCTCGTGCCCATCATGGCGCTGGGCCTGCCCATCATGGACACGCTGCTCGCGGTGATTCGCCGCTCGCTGCTGGGCCGCCCGCTGTTCAGCGCGGACAAGGAGCACATCCACCACCGCGTGATGAGCCGCATGGTGCTCAGCCACCGCTCCACCGTGCTGGTGCTGTATGCCCTGTGCGGCCTGTTCATGCTCACCGCGCTGGGGCTGAACTTCGCCAACAGCGCGCAGAGCGCCCTGCTCCTGTGCGGCATGGGCGTGGTCATCGCGGTGATGATGCGCAAGCTGGGCTACCTGGACCTGGGACGGGCCGGGGACATGCAGCAGCGCCGTCAGCGAAACCTCCGGCTGCGCTCGGTGGTGAAGCAGGTCATCGGCTCGGTGCGTGAGGCTCGCTCGCCGCAGGAGGTCTGGAGCGCCGTGCGCCCGCTGGCGGAGGTGCTGGGCGTGTCGCGCCAGGAGCTGCGCTTCCAGCAGGCCCACGACGAGCTCGTGGAGGGCATCGTCTTCGAGACCGAGCGCGCCGCGGGGCTGTCGCTGCCCTTCGAGCGGAGGCTCGAGGTGAAGGACGAGGACCAGGTGCTCGGCGCGCTGCTGCTCGTCTGGCGCGATGGCCGCGACGCCATCGACCGGGACGAGGAGCTGGCGCTGGAACTGGTGGCGGACGCCATCGCCGAGCGCGCCGTGAAGTTCCTGTCCGTCGCGGACGCTGAACCCGGGCGCGTCATCGCGCTGCGCCGATGACGACCCGCCCAGGCCCGAGCCCCCTCGTCGGGCTGCTGCGCGCCTGGCCCGAGCCCCCGGAGATTCGCGCTCCCCAGGGCGCCGACGCGGACACCTTCGTGCGGAGCGCCGTCCGCCACGGGCTCGCCGGGTTCGTGGCCCACGCGGTGGGGCAGGCCGGGTGGCAGCTCCCCTCGGAGTCGAGCGCGCTGCTGCGCCGGGAGTCACTCGCCGGCGCGGCCCGCTCGCTCCAGGTCAAGGCGCTGTTGCTCAAGAGCCTGGAGGCGCTGTCCCGCGAGGGAATCGTCCCCGTGTCGCTCAAGGGCTACGGCCTGGCGCTGAGGCTGTACCCGGACCCGCTCCAGCGCGCCACGCGCGACGTGGATCTGCTCGTGTCCCGCACCGAGGTGGCGACGGCGGTGCACCAGCTCTCCAGCCTGGGGCTGACGGTGCGCCCGTCGCGCGATGGGCGCCACTCGGACGTGGACTCGCACCACCTGGAGCTGGAGGGGAAGGCGGGGCTCGTGGAGCTGCACTTCCGCGCGCTGGCGGGCTGGGGCAGGGCGCTCGAGGGCGATGCGCTGCTGGCGCGCGCGGTGGAGGGCACGGTGGATGGCCAGCGGGTGCGGTGGCTTTGCCCCGAGGACGAAGCCGTCTACCTGGCCCTCCACGCCAGCCACCACCTGCTGCAGCGGCTGGCCTGGCTGTTCGACCTGAAGCTCCTGGCGGCGCGGGGCCTGGACTGGGACCGCGTCATCGAGGGGGCTCGGGACTCGGGGCTGCCCCAGCTCGTCTTCCACGGCTGGGAGGTCGCACGGCGGCTGTTGGGCGCGCCGGTGCCGGAGGATGTCCTCGCCGCGCTCGCGCCCGCCTGGTGGCGCAGGCGCCTGGGGCGGCGGTTCTTCTCCGAGCCTCGCCTGGTGGCGACCGAGCTGGTGCACAGCCGGCCTCGCTGGATGGCGGCGAAGCTGCTGCTGTCGCCCGAGCCCGGGGCGATGGTCCGCTATGCGCTGCGGCGCCTGGACACCCTGCTGCGCGGCCCGCCGGACAGGTGAGCGGGTGGG
>NZ_SRLW01000333.1:0-10560 GCF_006518215.1 Myxococcus sp. AB025B | reverse complement strand
CCTCCCGAGAGCCCCGCCGCCAGCCCCCTCTCCTGGGGGGCTTTTCCGTTCGGGCTTAGCAGAGCACGAGACGGCGCCCGGGCCACGGCCGGATTTCGTCCCACCGCGCCCTCCTCCACGGGGGCGACATCCGGGACGTCGTCACGCCAACGACCCGCCGTGCGAGCGTCGCATACCGTCGATGCGGCCCGGGGTGGCACGTCCGACATCCGACGGAGGAGCGGGCACCCGAGCGCTCGTCATTCGCGTCCACCCCACCGCGTCCATGCCCCGGCGCGGACAGTCCGGAGCGACTCTCCGGCCGCGCGCACCCGACCTCATGGACCTCACGCTCTGGGCCACCTTCACGCTGACGATGGCGCTCTTCGCCATCACTCCGGGACCCGCTGTCTTGCTGGTGGTCTCGCAAGCGATGTCGCGGGGCTTCCGGGCGGGGATGAGCGCGACGTGGGGCATCCAGGCCGGCAACGCCGTGTACTTCCTCATCTCCGTGGTGGGCCTGGGCGCCGCGCTGGCCACCTCGCGAATCGCCTTCAACGCCATCCGCTACGCGGGCGCCGCCTACCTCGTCTACCTGGGCGCAAGCACGCTGTGGGCCGCGAAGAAGAGCCTCACGCTGGCCGAGCGCCCCCAGCCCCCCCTGTGGCAGGGCGCCTTCGTGCAGGGCTTCGCCAAGCAGCTCGCCAACCCCAAGTCCATCCTGTTCTTCGGCTCGCTGCTGCCGCAGTTCGTCCAGCCAGGGCCTCACGCGGGGCTGCAGTTCACCGTGTACGGCGTCTCCTGCATCGTGGTGGAGGTGCCGGTGCTGGCCGGGTACGCGTGGCTGGGCGTCGCCGGAGGCCGCGTGTCCAGCTCACCGCGCGCCCAGGTCTGGCGGGAGCGGCTGTCGGGCCTGGCGCTCATCGGCATCGGCGTGGTGCTCATCACGATGCGTCCGCCGGCCTGAGGCCCACGCACGGCGCCCTCGAACCCCGGGCGCCATGCCGGACGTCCTCTCAGGGCGACGGCGTCGACTCGGCGGGCGCGTCCGCGGGCGGCTCCTTCAGCGCCTCCAGCTCCCGCGCGTTGGCCGCGCGCGTCTTGGGCTTGCCCTTCTCCAGGCTGATGAGGGTGGCCTTGTTGCCCAGGACGCAGGCCAGGGTCTCCCCCAGCGCGGGGGCCTTCTTCAACGCGTCGCAGCGGCCCATGTAGGCCACCTGACGGCGCGCGGGCTCGATGCCGAACGCCATCGCGAAGAACGTCCCCGGGGTGCCAGCGAAGGGGCCTGCGGACACGAGCGTCACCCAGGTGTCCTTCAGGAGCTCCGGCGTGTAGAGCACGTCGTAGCTCTCCGGCTTGCACTCGCGCTGGGTGCTCCCGGCCTTGCAGCGCTGGGCGCTCCGGATCTTCTCGAAGAGGCCGTTGTCCACCCGCGCGGTGAACATGGGCGCGGGCAGCTCGTAGCGCACGGGCCCGGCCTTCTCCAGGCCCGCGCAGGTGCGCTTGCCATCCGTCGCGGAGATTCGCAGCGTCAGCGGCATCCGCTGCGTGCCCGTGGACGAGGTGAGGATGAACGCGGTGCCCATCTGCGCCAGCGACTCGGGGACGGTGACGGAGAAGGCCCCGATGTAGTCCGAGGGCCCCTCGTCCGAGTCGGTGAGCAGCAGGTGCAGCGAGCCGCCCACGCCCACCGGGAGCCAGGCCCCCGAGCGCGTCTCCTCCACGAAGAGGCTGTTCCACAGGAGCACGCTGGCGTCCTCCTGCTTCGGGCCGATGACGACGGGCGAGGCGCCCTCCACGTCGACCGCCATCGCGGTCAGCTCCGGGTCCGCCGAGGAGCCTTCGTCCCACGCGGAGCCACTGGCGTTGGTCGACTCGACCTTCGCCGCCAGGGGGGACACGAACAGCTCCTTGCACGCCCGATAGTCCTGCGCCCACGCCTGCGTGGAGACACAGAGCCCCAGCAACAGCCACCGTCGCATCATGCTTCCTCTCACTCCAGCCTGGGCGTCAGCGCCTCGGCTATAGCCCCAACGCGTATACCTTGTTCCGGTCCACCACGTAGACACGGTCCTTCACGATGACCGGGTCCCGCAGCGCGCCCCCGTCGGACGTGCCCACCAGCGACAGCTTGGTGGCGCTCCACAAGGTCGACAACGTGGAGACGGCGACGACATGCAAGCCGGTGCGCGAGGTGATGACCAGCGTGGGGATGCTCACGCCCGAGTCGTCCTTCGTCCCCGACGCCGCCGCGATGCTGGTGCTGCGCCTGCCCGCGAAGGGCGTGGTGGAAAAATCCAGCAGGTCTCGCCCGTAGAACGGGACGACGACGTCATACACCCCCGTCAGAGTGGTCGTCAGGGGCGTACCGCCGGAGAGCGCGTCGAAGGAGTACAGGACGGTGCCCAGGTTGGAGCCGGAGGTCTCCTGCGCCGCGAAGATGGCCCGTCCGGCCACGAGCACCGGCGCCTGGAAGCCGGTGAGGTGCGAGGCGGGGAGCGGCGCGGAGCGAAAGAGGCTGGCGCCGTTGTAGCCCGCGTTGCGGATGTTGAACGTCACGGTGCCGGTGGCCGGGTCCCGCTCCAGCAGATAGATGCGATTGCCCGACACGCTGATGTGGCTGGCGGGCTCCAGCGCCACGCGGGGCCAGCGCGCCGTGCCCGTGGCGACATCCCAGCCATACAGGCCGGTGGCGAAGGGACGGGGCTCGGTGGCGGAGCAGTTGGTGGAGCACTGGAAGTTGTAGATGGCGGCCAGGTAGATGAAGCCGCCGTCCGCGGCGATGGAGCCCAGGCGGTCCTCGGCCGTGTCCCACTGGTGCTGCGGGAAGACGCGCGTGCCGCCGTAGTAGCCGTAGGTGTTCAGCTCCAGGAGCAGGTTGCCGCGCTTGTCGAAGGAGCGCAGGCCCAGCTTGGGGCCGTGGTAGTGGAGCTGGTTGTAGACCCACAGGCGCGTGCCGTCCGACAGCGACTGGCCCCAGCTGTCGTTGGGTGCCTGCTCGTACTCGGCATAGGGGATGGTGCCTCCGGAGTAGTAGTTGGCGCCGAACTGCTGGCTCCAGGTCCGGATGCCGTCGTCGTTGCGGACGATGCCCTCCTTCGCCTCGTAGACACCGCCGCCCACGTTCTTCTCGTAGGTGAACATCGTCGGCCAGTGTCCCCGGTTGTCATTGAGCTGGCGGTCCACGCTCCACACGTTGGCGCCGGTGTCCACGGCGAGCCTGTCCAGCGCGGGGCTGCCGCCGGAGCCGACGTAGTTGGGATTGGAGTTCCACGTCAGGTACACGCCGCCAGTGTTCGCCACCACGCGCTCGACGCCCTGCACGGTGCGCCCCACGCCGGCGGTCGGCGCGTACTCCCAGAGCTTGCGCAAGGGATGCCACGCACAGCCGTCGGAGGTGGAGGAGCGGCGGGCATCATGCCCCAGCGTCGTCCAGGCGTTGGTCCCCGTGCACGGTGGCACCACGGCGGAGGTGACGACTCCCGCTGTCTCGACTGGCGGGGGCGGGGCCTCTGTCCCCGGGCCTCCACAAGCGACGAGCCCCACGGCGGCCCCCATCAGCACCACGCTTCGTGTCTTCAGCGTCATGGCACGACCTCCCCGTTTGTGGGCTCACGCTAGCGGTTCACGACACCGCTGTCCCCACCTCCCCCTTGCCCGCTTGCAGCCGGAAGGGCTGGGCACGGCCATACGTGAGCGAGCGCCACAGCCACTCCACTGGTCCGAAGCGGAAGCGCGAGAGCCACAGGTGGCTGAAGACAATCTGGACCGCGAAGATGCCGAGCGACAGGAAGATGACGCGTGACGGCGGCAGCTTCGTGATGAGCCCCAGTCCCCAGCCGTTGTAGATGAAGACACTGACGACCGACTGCATCAGGTAGTTCGTGAGCGCCATGCGGCCCACGGGCATCAGCACGGCGAAGACGCGCTGGACCCAGCCACGCCGGGACAGGAGCGCGAAGAGGGCGACGTAGGCCGCGCCCAGGAAGAGGCAGCCGAGCTCCTGCACCTGGTTGAGCAGGATCGACGTGTCACGGCTCATCTGGTCCATCAACCCCAGCGAGCGCAGCCGCCAGAGCACCAGCCCCAGGCCGTTGCCGATGACGCCGAGGAAGAGCCCCCAGAACAACAGGCGGTGGTGCACGGACCGGTTGCCCTCGATGTCCTGGAGCAGCAAGAGCCGCCCCGCCAGCAGCCCGAAGAGGAAGCGGCCCAGCGCGAAACTCATCCAGACGAGGCGGTTGGGTTGAAGGAAGGTCTCCACGTTGAAGCGCATGCCGCCGAGCATCGCCGTCCAGAGCGAGTCGCTCGAGTACGCCTCCAGCAGGCGCGTGCGCGCCGCCAGCTCCGCCGCGCGCGTGGCCGTCGCCGCGGCCTTCGCGGCCTCCGCGCCGTGGAGCCATATCGGGAGGTGGTGTGAGAGCAGTTGGACGGTGCTGGGTATCACCGCCATGCACAGCACGGCCCAGACGAGCACCGTCCTGTTGGAGGCGTTGCGGAACAACAGGAGCAGGAAGCCCACCAGCGCGTAGGTGTGCAGGATGTCGCCCACCCAGATGACATACTGATGGAACAGGCCCAGGCCCAGGAGCACCAGCAGGCGCCGGGCATAGAGCCGGGTGATGGAGTCGCCCCGCTTCTCCGCGCGGGACATCTGGATGCTGAAGCCCAGGCCGAAGAGGAACGAGAACAGCGTCACGAACTTCTGGTTCACGAAGAACAGGTAGAGGTTGTTGATGACGGTCTCGAGGAGCGGCGCCGTCAGCACTCGCGCCTCCTGGGGCGGCATCAACACCCGACCACTGAACCAGGCCGCGCTGTTGGAGACGAACACGCCGCAGAGGGCAAAGCCTCGCAGGGCATCCAACAGCATGACGCGCTCACCGACGTCCACCGGGCGAGCCTCGGCGGAGGGCGGCGAGGAAACGACAACGGGCTCGGACATCGCTCAAGCAGATGTCCGAGCCCGTTCGTCGTCAACCGGGACTTGCTACGTGAGCACCCTCCAGCTCGACCCGAGGTCGACTACCCCCGGCGCGGCGAGTTCGACGCGCACCAGCCATACCCGCGGCGCTCGCACTCGGCACGCTCCCGACGCTCACGCTCCAGCCGGGCCAGACGCTCACGCTCCTGACGCTCGCGCTCCAGCCGGGCCAGACGCTCACGCTCCTGACGCTCACGCTCCAACCGCGCCTGCCGCTCACGCTCCAGCCGGGCCTGGCGCTCACGCTCCAACCGCGCCTGACGCTCACGCTCCAGTCGGGCCTGACGCTCGCGCTCCAGCCGGGCCTGACGCTCGCGCTCCAGCCGGGCCTGACGCTCGCGCTCCTCACGCTCACGCTCCAGTCGGGCCTGACGCTCACGGTCCGTGCGCGAGACGTTGCGCTGCCCCTCCGCCCACTCCGTCACCTTCTGCGTCGCGACGGGGGAGGCACCATGAACCGACTGCGCGAGGACGGGAGAACCCATCGTGAGGGAGCACACCACCAGGACTCGCATCAGCTTGCTGTTCATGACGACCTCCTTCGCAGCGGGTTGCGCCGCGTTCTGTACCTTCTGACGCGCCTCCCTCGGGTCTATTCAGGTTCCGTCCCCCGCACGGGGCAGGGCGCACACGGAGTCCATGCGCCACTCGGGACGGCGTGGGAAACAACGCCACGCTCCGTCCTGGCGGCGGCTTCGCATACATCCACCTCCTCACGGTGAGGGACGACGCGAGAGGCATCGCCCTCATCGCCGCACATCTCGCACGGAAGCGTCGGAGGACCACCGTGCCGCCAGCCGTCTGTCCTCCTCGTGCGAGGAGCCCGCCGAGGTGCTTCGGTGCGCCTTCGCGCACGGCGCGCGCAGGAGCCTGAGCACCTCCGCGACCTCGCGTGGCTGGCAGTCGGCCCTCGTTGCGCGATGACCGCGCCGAGGTGCTTCAGCCTCAACTCCTCATGCACCCCGCACGAAAACGCCGGAGTCTCGGGGACCTCGTGCCGCGAAGACACAGGACAGACGCCTGACGTGATGCCGTACCGGGCCTATCGTGCAGGCAATGGCTGCTCAGCCCTCCGCGCAGCCGGGCGTCTTGTCCGGGTCCGGGAAGGGATGCTCCCGGTGGGGTGCCTCGTCATCGTCACCTTCCGCCACCCCGGGCGTGTGCCCGGGCACCTCCTCCTCGTAGCCCGTCTCCCGCGCCGTCCTGCCCTCCGAGGGGTCGCCCGCGCGTTGGCGCTCATCGATGTCCGGCATCACGTCCTCCTGGGTCGTCCTCGCGAAAAAGATAGGCAGTGCCGCGCACGAAGACGGCGCGCCGGGCGATGATGCGCGGCACAGCGGAGGCGGCGGCATGGGCACACTCCTGGGAAGCACCTTGCGACAGTGGAAGGACCACGCCTCGCGGCTCGTCCAGAACACCGTCTCCCTGGCGGCGACGGTGTACGTCACCCTGCGGCCCGACCGCGCGGGGAGCGAGCGGGCCCAGCAGAACGCCGAGCGGCTCATCGCCGCGTGTCGCGAGTTCGAGGCGCGCCGTGGCCGGCTCCCCGAGGCGCTGTCCGAGCTCGTCCCCGACCTGCTGCCCGAGCTGCCCCGGGCGAAGTTCGACGGCCCGCACTTCGGCTTCACCTACGACGTGACGCAGCAGCGCCACGTGCTCGGCTGGACGGACCGGCTTCCCTTCGGCCGCCCCTACTACGTCTTCGAGGAGGACCGCTGGGGGTATCTCGACTGACCCCCGTCCGGAGGGCGTCCTCCACGCGTGACACGGTGTTGCGCTAACGTCCCCCGACATGCGCGTCTCGCGACTGTCGGCCGCCGCCCTGTTGCTGTGCCTCACCATGGTGGGTTGTGAGCGCAAGGCCTCCACGGCCCCGCCCTCGGCCCCCCAGCCCGCGACGACTCCCGACAGCTTCGCCAAGGCGGGCCTCACCGCACCCGCGACGGTGCCCGGTGTCATCGAGCCGGGTGAGGTGGACGTCGCGGAGCTTCGCGACGCCCTGGCCCACCCCACGCTCCTCGACGACGAGGCGATGGAGCGCCTGCTGAACCACCTGCGAGCCGAGAGTGGCCTGCCTCCAGACACCACCGGAGAGCTGCTCGAAGGAGCGCCCGGAGGCACGCCGCCCAGGCCCCAGTCGCTCCGAGCGGCCATCCCGCCTCCCGCCGCCGCACCCGCGCCCCGAGAGGCCCAGGAAGCCCTCTCCCTCGAAAGGCGAACAGCTGACGCCGTGGCCCGGCAGGCTGTCATCCGGTCGCGTGAAGCCATGCAGGTCATGCGCGGAAGCAGCGGTGGCGGTGGCGAGCTCACGCAGGAGCCTTCCAAGAAGGAGCGGGCCGACGGCGCTCCACCGCCCACGAACCTGCCCACGCCCGTGTTGCCCAAGGTGGACGCGGCGCCTCGCGCGGCCAAGGTCCTGGTGCGTGACGAGTCCGGCCGCTACCAGCCGCTGAAGACCCGCGCGATTCGCGTCGTCACGTACATCCAGGGCGCCCGCGCGCGCACGGTGGTGGACCACCTCTTCGAGAACGACACGCCCCACGCGCTCGAAGGCACCTTCTACTATCCGCTGCCCGGAGGCGCGTCCGTCGCGGGCTTCGCGCTCTACTCGGGCGCCGTCGCGGTGAACGCCCCTTCCCTCTTCCAGTCCTCGGACCTGCTGCCCGCGCTGGGCGACACCGCCGACCTGGAGCGCCTCACCGCCGCCGCGCCTCCCAGTCCGAAGGGCGCGAAGCGCTCATGGGGCGAGGTGCAGGAGGCCCGCGTCGTCGAGCAGAAGCGCGCCCGCGAGGTCTACGAGGACATCGTCCGCGACAACGTCGACCCCGCGCTGCTCGAGTGGGCGGGCGCCTCCACGTTCAGCGCGCGCGTCTTCCCGCTGCCGCCCCGCTCGCTCAAGCGCGTGGTCATCGCCTACGAGCAGACGCTCATCCACGACGGACAGCACCTGCGCTACACGTGGCCCCTCCCCGTCGGCGCGGGCAAGGACGTGCAGGTGTCCGCGCGCGTCCACGTGGACCCGACGCAGGTGCGGCAGGAGCTCGTTGCTCCCGACGCCAAGGGCAGCGCTCGAACGCTCGGCGCGTGGCGGGTGCATGACTGGCCCCAGCTGAAGGGTGACGGAGCGCTGTCCGTCGCGCTCGCGCCGAAGGACGCCGACGCGGACGTGCTCGTGGGCAAGGACGACGCGGGCCTTCCCGGCCAGGCCTTCCATGCCCGCGTCCGTCTGCCCGCGAAGCTGACGTCGACGGCCGAGGGCCCGCCCACCGGGCGCGCCGTCCTGGTGGTGGACACCTCCCTCTCCACCGAGGACGGGAACGCCTGGGCGCTCCAGGCCGCCACCCTGCGCGCGCTCCTGGAGAAGGACACCACGCTGAAGGAGTACGCGGTGCTCCTCTTCGACGTGCGCCCCCGCTGGCTGCACGGCACGGGCTGGCGGACGAACGACACCGCCCGCCGTCGGGAGACGTTCTCCGAGCTGGAGCGTGTGTACCTGGAGGGTGCGTCGCACGTGGACGGGATGCTGGCGGAGCTGGACCGGGCCGGCGCGGACTGGCTCAAGCCCGCCCAGCCCGGCACGCGCGTGACGGCCCTCCTGCTGTCGGACGGCAACGTCACGTGGGGCCCGAGCACCGTCGAGTCGCTCATCTCCCGGCACACCAGCGCCGAATCGCTGCGGTGGGTGACGTACCGCTTCGGTGAGGCCGCGGTGAACACGGAGCTGTTCGACGCGCTCGCCCGGGCCAGCGGAGGCCGGGGCGTGTCGGTGCTCTCCGGAGCCCAGGTGGATGCCGCGGCGACGGCGCACCGGGCCAGCCCCGTCGTGCTCTCCCGCGTGGAGGTGAAGGGCGCGCCGGTGAAGGACCTGGTCATCGCGGGCCGCCCGCACCTGGTGTTCCCGGGCCAGGAGCTGCTCGTGGCCGGGCGGCTGACGGAGCCCGGGGCCGCGGCGCTCGTGGTGTCCACCCGCGCGGGCGAGCAGGAGAAGACGCTCGAGGTGCCCCTGCCTCGCGACACGAACAGCGCGTTCGCGCCTCGCGCCTGGGCGGACCTCTTCGTCTCCCGACTCGTCTCGCTGGACGACGTACGGCTGGACCGGATGGTGGTGGCGCTCAGCCAGCACTACCACCTGGCCAACGCGCGCGCGTCCATGCTCGTGCTCGAGACGGCGGCCGAGTACACGCGCTTCGCCCTGAGCGACGAGCGCGTGGAGCTGACCGACCTGGAGCTCCTGCGCAAGCGCGAGCAGGACCAGCGCCGGGATGCGCTCGTGGGGCTGGACCTGGACGCCGTCCCCAAGTCGGGGCGCGCCGTGGTGGACGCCCTGACGCGGCAGCGCGCGGCCCTCGCGCCGCCCCATCCGCGCCAGCCCTTGCGCGACGAGCCCTACGCGGGCGGCGAGGCCCGCCTCACCGCGGAGCTCACGTACCGCAAGGCGCGCCGGGAGAACCGGGACGATGTGACGCTGTACGAAGGCATCGCCCGGGAGCGCGCCTTCGCGGGTGACACGGGAGGCGCCGTGCGGGCCCTCTCGTCCCCCGTGGAGCTGCGCCCCAAGGACCCGGAGGCGCTGCGACTGGTGGGCTACGGCCTGCTCGCCCTGGGCCAGTACGCCGCGGCGACGGAGCTGTTCGAGCACCTGCGGCTCAGCCGCACCTTCGAGGGACAGGCCTACCTGGAAGAGGCGCTCGCGCTGGACGCCGCCGGCCGCTACGCCGAGGCCGCGCGCAACTACGAAATCCTGCTCGCCCGCCCCTTCCCGCGGCACCCCGGTGAGCTGAGCCTGGTCGCGACCTACCACTACGGCCGGATGCTCTCCGCGCTGGCGCGACACCCGCGCGCGGAGCCCATCGTCCAGGCGCTGCGCGCACGCCTCGCGGAGCTTGGGAGCCCCGGGACGTCGGGCAGGTACGGCGACGCCTTCTCCCGCGCGCCCATCGGCTATCAGCTCACCACCCACTGGAACTCGGACCAGACGGACATCGACCTGTGGGTCATCGAGCCCGACGGCGAGCGCTGCTACTACCAGCACAAGCAGACGCGGCTCGGAGGCCAGCTCTACTGGGACATCACCGATGGACTGGGGCCGGAGCTGTACCACGCGCGCAAGCTGGTGCCGGGGCCCTATCATGTCGTGGTGCACTTCTACGGACACCGCGCGCCCAAGCTCGCCGTGCCCACGGCCGTGCTGCTGGTGAGCGACAGGAACGTGTTCTCCGTCGACGAGCCGACGCAGCGCCGCTTCCAGCTCCGCATCCTCCCGAAGAAGGATGCGAAGCTGCTGCTGCGCCGCGAGGAGTTCATCTCCCGGAAGACGGCGACCATCGCCACCCAGCCCACACCCTGACGTCTCCACCCGCGAGGTCCGGCATGAGTCACCACCGCAAACCCCGAGGCCCCATCGGTCGCGTCGGAGGCCTGCGCCGCGCCGAGGGCGCCGACGCCATCCTCCGCGTCCGCGCCCTCGAGCGCGTCTCGGGGCCCCAGCGCGTCGAATCCAACGACGTGGCCCGGCGCTCCTTCGCCGAGGCGCTGGATCGCGCCTCGCGCGGGCTGCACAGCTCGGAGCCCCTGCCCACCGTGCACCGCCCCCCGCC
>NZ_SRLW01000332.1:0-10571 GCF_006518215.1 Myxococcus sp. AB025B | reverse complement strand
GCGCCCACCCATGCACCCACAGGCTCACCGTGGGCCCCTCCTCCAACGGCGCGAACAGCTCCCGAGCCCGCAGGAACGCCACCAGCGACTCGCGCGTCACCCGCTTCACCTCACCCGAGCGCTCCACCCACTCGCGCATCCCATCGAGCACGATGGCCCTCGGGTTCACGCCCTGCCGCAACCTGAGCCCGTCCATGCGCCAGTCGACCTGCTCCTCCAGGTCCCGGATGCTCGCGAACCCCAACCGCAAGCGCAGGTCTCGCAGGAACAGCGCCAGCTCCTCCGGCGTCGTCTCGCACCGCGAAGCCCACCGAGAGGCCCCCTCCCCAAACGCGCCAGGCCGAGACTCCGAGAAGAACTCCGGCGCCAGCGAGTGGTCCCGTCCCACCAGGTAGCGCCCGAGCCGCTGCTCCGCCCCCCAGTTGCTCACGAGCCACACCTCCACGGGCCCTCGGGCACGCAGCGCACGCCAGCTCGTGAAGAGCTTGTGCAGCAACGGGCGTCCCTTCCCGCGCTGCGCCTCCGTGAGCGAGTCCAGCGAGTACACCTCACGGTGGTCCACGTGCCACTTCACCTGCACGAAGCGGCTCGCCACGCCCGAGCCCTCGCGCGCGTGCAGCGTCACGTCGTCCGCGGAGCCCGCCTCGGGATGCTCCAGATAGCCGTGCTCGAAGGGACACTCCGCGTCGAGCAGCCGGAGCAGCTCGTGCCAGGCGTACAGGTACTGATACCGGTCTCCCTCGAGCCGGGACGCGCTCTGCTCTCCCATGGCGGACCGCGCTCCTTCAGCGGGACTGAACCAGCTCGCGATGACGGTTGAAGAACTCCTCGAAGAGCCGCCGCATCTCGTCCTGCGCGTCCTCGCGCGGCTTCTCGCCCCAGCGGCTGAGCGCCTCGAGCACGCGCTTCACCCAGCGACGTTCCGGGTCTCGCACCAGCTTGCGCTGGAAGTAGACCCCCGTGATGAGCTCGTCATCCAGGTCCACGTCGAGCAGGTCCACCCGCTGCTGAGAGTACGTCTCGAACGGGTCCGGCGACGTCTTCAGGCCGGCGATCTCCACCGTCGCGCGCTCCAGCTTCGGCGCGGGGCCTCGCGCGGAGGTCAGCTTCAGCGCGCTGAGCCTGCACACCTGGAACATCCAGATGAGGTAGCGGCGCAGGCGTCGTTCGGAGAGCGTCCGGATGGGCGTCTCCGGCTCGAACATGCGCAGGCTCTCCATCGCGTTCCAGATGATGCGCTCCATCGTCCGGGTCTCACCCTCGCCCGCCACCGTCCCCTCCTGCTTCGACTTGCGCCACGCCAGCGCCACCTCGATCGCGATGGCGTCCGCGTCGAAGTCCGCCGCCTCCAGCACGAAGCCCGTGCGCCCGCTCCCGCTGTAGGTGTACGAGGTCAGCCCGCCCTGCTGGACGTGGAAGACCTCGTGGACCATGTACAGCCGGACGCACTCCTTCCAGTCCTCGCTGCCCACGCGGTCCTTCAGCTCCTTGAGGGCCAGCAACATCCCCACGTCGAAGCCCCACTTGCCCTCGAAGTGACGGTAGATCTCGATGGGTCCGGTCGACGGCGCATCCTCGACGGAGCCGCTCACGAAGTGCGTCCGGTCCTGCTCGCTCAGCTCCGACAGGAGGTCCTGCTGCGCGGGCTCGGACAACCAGGACACCAACTCCTGGTGGACCTTCCGCAGCTCGCCGAGGACCTTCGCCGCCACCGCGAACTGCGCGGTCGTGTACTCCACCGCCAGGGGCGCGGCGCGTCCGGCCTTCATCTCCTGGACGAGCAGGTACTGCCTCCGGTCCGCGTCGTAGTGGTGGAGCCACAGCGGGAGCTGCGTGTTCACGTTCACCGCCGTGCCCAGCGCGGCGGCGAAGCTCCCCGGGCAGTCCATCGCCAGCAGCACCGACGTCGCGCCGCCGAGCCGCTCGTGCAAATCCCCGAGCACACCGCGGAGCTGCTCCGCCGCGCGCGACACCTCCGCGGGGCTCTGGATGGCCGCCGGCCCGGGCCCACGCACCGGGCGCACGCGGACCTCGGCCAGGAGGTTCGCGCCATGCTTCCTGCGGAACGCCTCCAGCGCCTGGTCGCCGATGGCGCGAGTCACCTCCACGACGAGCGCCACGACACCCGAGCCACCCTGCTTCGTCTTCGGCAGCCCCTGCACCTCGAGGAAGTCCTCGGACGCGGCGGCCATTGTCCGGTCGAAGCCGAGCGACCACTCGCCGCTCCCGGACTGCTGGTACACCCGGAGGCGACGTCGGGGCAGGCACGAAGACAGGTGGAGCATCAGCTCCAGCGGCGCGCAGCCGAAGAGGTGCACCGGCAGGTGGTCCAGCCCCAGCTCCTTCTCCTTGCTGATGAGCGCGCTCGCGAACCGCTCGTTCTCGAGGAAGGCCCCCGCCCACGCCTCCCCCCGCGGCGTGCGCACGCTGAGCTTCTCGTCGTACGGATGGAGCACCGCGCTGGCCACGTCGCGATACCCCTCCAGCCCCTCACGCGTCAGCGTCTGGCGTGCCGCGTCCTCGATGACGGGCCGGTCGTGCTCGTAACGAAGGATGAGCGCCTCGGTCCTGCGATTGATGGACAGCTCCACGTTCGACATGTGCGCACCTCGGTTGACGTCGTCCACCGAGGAAGACGCCAACGCGAAGTGGACCCCTCGCGAGCCCGCTCATTTTCCCACGAGGTGCTCAAGGGCCGCGCTTGCGGTAGACGGGCCCGAACAGCGTCGAGAGGCGCTGGTGCGCCTGCTCCGGGTTCGACGTGCGCTCCCGCGAGGCGAGCTGCACCTCCCGGATGGCGTTCTGGAACAGGTTGCGAGCGGCCTCCTTCTGTCCCTGCGTCATCCGAGCATCCACCGCGACGCCCAGCTTCGCCGGGTCACGGCAGGTCTGCATGACGCGCTCCGACAGGTGCCGGAACAAGGCTTCGAGTCGCTCCAGCAGTGTCCCCTCGGGCGGCGACGCAAACGCCGAGTAGCACATCGCCTCCAGATGGAAGGAGCGCAGCGGACTGTTGTCCCGAGCTCGGTTCCACTGCTTCACCAGCTTGATGAGGGGATTGAGTCGACCTCTCGCGGCTTGGTCCGCCTGGGCGCAGGCGGCCTGGTGCTCCTTCGGGTTCGTCTGAATCCAGGCGCCCGTGTCCCGCTGGGGAATGAGATAGCCCCCGGGTCCTCGCGTGTAGGCCGGCACGATGTCGACGCTGATTCCCGAGGAGAAGTCGATGCGCAGGGAGTGTCTCTGCAGGGCCGGCGAGTCGCGTCCCGGCCACTCCACCTCGAAGACCTGCCGCACCTCACCCAGCAACGCGTCAGGCTCCCGTTGCCCCCTCGGTTGGCGGTCGGCGTCGAACACGGCGAACACATCCACGTCGTGCAAGGGACGCAGCGCCGTCCCCCGGCTGTACGAGCCCGACAGGAACACCTCCGACAGTGGCAGCCGCCGAATCAGCACTTCGCGCACGACCTCGTGCTGCCGCGTCACGTTGTCACGCTCGGCGCGAGTCAACTCCTGCTCCTCGACGAGCCTTTGCATCGCCTGTTCCACGGTCCACATGTCGCACCTCTCCCACGCGGGAAATCCGGTCCGGAAGAGAGGACGCCAGCCCGGGCTCAGTCCCTCGCGAGCGAGTCCAAGGTCCTCGCCACGTCGACCATCTCGGGCCGCTGCCCCGGCTTCTTCGCGAGCATGGCTCCGAGCAGGACACGAAGGGGCTCGGGAGCCAATCCCTCCAGGAGAGCCAGCGGCGGGGGCTTGAGCGCATGAAGGAAGAACAACCCCGAACGCTCACTCGCACTGAAAGGAGGCGCGCCCACCAGCAGACGGAAGCCCAGCACCCCCAGCGCATAGACATCCACCTTCGCGTCCACGCCCTTGGGACTGGTCCACTGCTCGGGGGCCATGTACTCCCCCGTCCCCAGCAGCGCCTCCCTCGCCGTGGACACATACAGCGAAGGGGCCCGTGCACCCTCTCCCGGGACGAGGCGCGCCAGGCCCAGGTCGGTGAGACGGACCTCCAGTGCGGCAGGTCCGGAACAAGCCATGAGGACGTTCTCGGGCTTCAGGTCTCGATGGATGACGCCCTTCTCGTGCAGGAAGTGGAGCACCTGCGCGAGCTGGCGCAGCACCTGGACACCTTCCTCCAACGACAGTCGGCCACCTCGCCGCGCGAGGAGCTCATGCAAGCTCACCGGGAGCCACTCCAGGACGAGAAAGGGGGGCCCGTCTTCCGTGGGCGTGCCCATCTCGAGCGCCTCGACCAGATACGGATGGCGCAGCGACAGGAGCGCCTCTGCTTCGTTCTGGAACCTCGCGACCAGCTCCGCCTGAAGACTCGCGCTCTGGCTCAGGGTCTTCACCGCCACCCAGCCATCTCCATCGAGCGCACGAGCCCGATAGACATCACTCGACCCGCCCACCGCGACGAGGCTGTCGATGACGTAGCGCCCCCACTGCATCCCGTGGAGCGGCATCAGCGCTTCCTGGATGGGTCCAAGGCACGCAGTTGGTCCATCCAGTGGAGCATGCCCCGGAGCTCTTCTTCGCAGTCCGGGTAGCCCTTCACGAAGGCTTCGACCTCCACCGTCCCGCCTGCCTCCAGGAGCCGCAGGTACTTGGAGAAGGCCGCGTCCACCTCGTTGCGCTCCGCGGCGGCCTCGGTGGAGAGCGGGTCCTCCAGTATCGGCTCATCGGCCATCCAGGCGCGCAAGGCGCGCACCCCACGTCCCATCAGGCTCTCGACTGCCTTGGGCGTCCTACCCATGTGCTCCGCGATGGCCTTCACCGGGTGCTCATCGAGATGGAACATCTTCAGGGCCTGGTGCTGGTCCGGCTGATGACCTTCCAGCCACTGAAAGCCGGAGATGAGGCGTCGCCACTCTTCCTGGAGTGCCGTCACCTGGCTCGGGCTGCGCTCCTGCGCCTTCACGCCGAGGAGCTCCTCTCCATCCAGCGACACCGTCGCCGTCGCGTCGCGCCGCTTCCGGGTGCCATGTCGATAGGTCCCGATGGCCTCGTTCCTCACGATCTGACGGAGCCAGGCCCACCACTCCCCCTCCGTGGTCCCCTGGAAATGGTCGAGCTGTTGAAACGCCTTCAGCAGGGAGTCCTGGGTGACGTCCGAAGGACGCGCGCCGACCTTCTCGACCTGGGCACGCTGTTTCTCGGCCCACTGGGACACCTGTCGCAGACAACGGCTCCACAATTCGTCCCGCGCGGCCTTCTCCCCTTCTCGAACCCGCTGCAACAGCGCCTCGAAAGACCACTCCGACAAAGAAGGCTCGGCCATGCGCATCCCCCACGTCACGGTTTGAAACTCTCGCACGCCAGGGCCTTGAAGCGCACGTCCTCCGGGTCGCGCGCGACGAACTCATGGACCAGCGCACACCCCTCGCTTCGCAGCGCCTCCGCCTGTTCGGAATCCCCTCGCCGAAGCGCCAACGCCTCGGCCCCACGCAGTGCCTCCAGGAGCGCCAGGGCGAATCGCTTGCTCGTGGGCTCCCCCCTGACCAGCTCGCGCCCGGAAGTCACCGCGGCCGTGTAGCCCACCGCTGCGTCCGTCCAGCGGCCCTCGTCAGAGGCCAATCTCGCGCTCCAGAGTCGGACCCACTCCAGCATCCACTTGCGGTGATGGTCCCCGGCATGCGTGCTCGCCTCCTGTGCCATGAGCCTCATGGCCTCATCCAATCGAGGGTGCGCGTCCGCCAGGCGCCCCGCCCGTCGCATCGCCTCCGCCTGATACGCCAGGCCCTGCGCGTAGAGGGACGCGCCGTAGTCCGGGTCCTGCGTGGAGAACAGCGGGACGGCGCGTTCGAGCCAACGCAGGGCCTCGCCCGCGCGTCCCTCGGCGAGCTCCAGGTCCGCCAACTCACTCAAGCCCACCGCGGAGTCCCGGTCTCCGGAGACCGAGCGCGGCACAGCGGCACGCTGCGCTTCGAAATACTCGACGGATTGCAGGAAGAGGGCTCGCGCTTCGGACAGTCGCCCCGCCGCCAGGTCGACCTTCCCCTGCTTCGAGTGATTGAACGCCCACTGCATGCGGTAATCCTCGCCTCCGAAGCCGAGCGCCTCACCTTGCGTCAGGAGGTTCCTCGCGTGGAGGAGGTGCGCACTCGCGACCTGCAGCGTGTCATTCAGGAAGCTCAGGTCGGCCATCCGGTGGGCAAGCTTGATGCGTTGCCAGAGGACCTCTCTCCGCTGCTGCTCCTCCTCGGAGAACCCCTCCAGCGAGTCCGACAAGCCACGTAGCAACGCCCGTCGGACCTCGAGCGTGTTCGCAATCCAGCTCAGCTCCCAGTCCGCGTCGGAGACGATGCCTTCCGCGGAGTTCATGATGCGGTGGAGGTTCTGGTCGGCGCGCTCGCGCTGCTCCCACGCCTGCACCGTCACTCCAAGCATCACGACCACGGCCAATGAAGCCGCGGCCACCAATGCGCGGCCGGTCCACACCCGACGCCGCTCCAACCAGCTCGCGGCCTGGAGAAATGCGTTCGCGCGAGGACTCAGCCGATGGGCACCCCGTCCAGGGGTGCCGACACCGCCCTGGTAATGCGTCAGCATCGTTCCCCGAGGGAGCCACTCATTCGGCCGCGCGGCCTCTTCCCAGTTCCGTGCGGCGACCTCGACGTCCGCGCGCACCTCCAGGTCTCGCCGCTCCTCCTCCAGCCACGCGACGAGCGAGCGGACCCGCTGCAACAGCGTCTCATGCACCAGGTCCACACGTTGGGACTCGACCTCGGCCCCTCCGGACAGGAGCACCAGTCGAGGTCCGGGCTCACCGCCCTCCACCCCGGACAGCCCGCTCAGGCGAAGCAACGCTTCTTCGGCGAGTGCATCACCTCCCGCCTCCGCCAACACCTCACTCCTGGGGCGTGGTCTCCGCGTGTCCTGCACGCCACGTCCCACCTGGACCAGGGACAGCAGGATCCACTTCGCACGCTCCCGGCCCTGCTCGCCCAGGCTCGCCAGCAGTTGCTCCGCCTGCTGGGACAGTGCGCCGCCCACGCCTCCCATCCGGTCATGGTGCTCGTGCGTCAGGGGCGCGCCACCGCTCAAGGTCCACAGTGAGCGCAGCGCATGCCCGAGCAACGGCAGCCCGCCGCCCTCTCCCTTCGCGTCGCGCACCATCCGCTCCGCCAGGCCTTCACTGAGCTGCATTCCCGCCTGGCGCGCCATCCCCTCGACGACCTCCTTCAGCGCCGCTTCACCCATCGGCAAGAGCGGGAAGCGCATCGCTTCTTGAAGCTGGTGGGGAAGCCTCGGCAACTGCTCCAGCCGGTGCAAGAAGTCGCTGCGCAAGCACGTCAGCAGCCGCAGCCGCCCCTCCCCGGACAAGGCAGTGACCAGCAGCCCATCCAGCACCGACTGCTCGGCGCTCCCCGAGGTGAAGAGCTCCTCCAGCGGCTCCACGACCAGCAGCATCAAGCTGTCTTCAGGAACGTTCGTCTGGACGAAGGTCCGCAGGCCCTCGGGCCCACTTCGCAGCCCTCGCTCCACCGCATCCACATCCCGCGTGGGGAAGGCCGTCACGAGCGCCTTCGCGAGGCTCCGCACCGGCTCATACGACGGCCTCGCCACGACGACCACCCAGCGCGGCAGCCCTGGCGGCGGTGGCTCACGGAGCCTCGGCAGCACGCCCGCGTGCAGCAGCGAGGACTTGCCCACACCACTCGGCCCTTCCAGCGAGACCCAGCGCCGCCCTCCCGAGCGTGCTTCGTCCAGAGACTCGAGCACCCTGCGCGTCTCCGCCCCGCGCCCGAAGAACAGCTCCGCCTGCGACTCATTGAAGGACGCCAGCCCCGGCACGGGACAGACGTCCTGCTCCTGCGCCCAGGGCCGGAGCAGCATGTCGCGACACCGCGCCATCGTCGGGCGCTCCTCGGGCGACTTCGCGAGCATCGACGCCACGAAGGTCGCGAGCGCACCCGGAATCGTCGGCGCCAACTGCCCCAGGAAGGGCGGCGGCGTGTTCACGTGCGCGGAGATGACCTCGACCATCTCCTCCGACTCGAAGGGCCGCTGCCCCGCGAGCAGCTCGAACAGCATCACCCCCAGGGAGTAGACGTCCGCGGAGACCTTCGCCGAGGAGGCACTCCGGAGCTGCTCCGGTGCCGTGTAGTGATAGGTCCCGATGAGCACGTTCTCATGCGTATGGACCTGGGTCGCGGCGACTGCGTCATCACGGTACGGCGGCAGCTTGGCGATGCCGAAGTCCAGCAGCTTGACCCGATATCCCAGGGCCGAGCTCGCGTCAGTGCAGAGGAACACGTTCTCCGGCTTCAGGTCCCGGTGGACGATGCCCTTCGCGTGGATCTCCGCCATCACTCGCGCGACCTGCGCGCACAGGGCCAAGGCCGTCTCGCGCGGCACGCGTCCCGAGTGCCTGCCCATCCACTTGCGCAGGTCCTGGCCGTCGAGCAACTCCATGACCAGGAACACCTGGTCCGCCTGCTTCTCACAATGAAAGGCTCGCACCACATCCGGGAGGTCGAGCTTCACCAGCGCGCGCCCCTCCTGGAGGAAGCGCGCGACGACCTGCGGCTCCCTCGACGCGTCCCGGGACAGCAGCTTCAGCGCCACCAGTTGTCCGGTGTTCTCGTTGACGGCCTCGAACACCTCGCCCATGCCTCCGGAGCCACACTGCCGCAGCAACCGGAACGGACCAACCTGGGACGACGGAGCACGGAGCATGGGATGCGAAAGGATTTACTCCGCCAGGCCTCACCCGAGGAATCCCCCGCGCGGGGGCGGGTCTCTCCCACCCCGTGCGCCCCTACTCCTTCACCGCCCCCGCCGTGAGCCCGGACACAATCCGCCGCTGGAACAACACCGTCAGCACCACCAGCGGCAGCGTGGCCACCACGGAGGCCGCGGCAATCTCTCCCCACGGCTCACGGTACTCGCTGGCGAACAGGCTGATGGCCACGGGCACCGTGCGCTTCTCCGGCGTCGTCAGGAACGTCAGCGCGAACAGGAACTCGTTCCACGCGAAGATGAACACCAATATCGCCGTCGTCGCGAGCCCCGGCGCCGCCAGGGGCAACAGCACCCTCCGGAACGCCTGGAACGGCGTGCACCCGTCCACCCTCGCCGCCCGATACAGCTCATCCGGCAGTTGCTTGAAGAACGACGTCAGCACCCACAAGGTCAACGGCATCGCGAACGTCGCATAGGGCAACGCCAGTCCCACCAGGCTGTCCCGCAACCCCACCGCGCGCAGGATGAGATACAGCGGGCTCACCGTCGCAATCGGCGGGAACATGCTCACCGCCAGCGCCGCGCTCAACAGCAGCCCCTTCCCCCGGAACTCCAGCTTCGCCAGCGCGAACGCCGCCGCCGAGCCCACCCCCAGGCAGAACCCGGTCGTCAGCGCCGCCACCACTAGCGAGTTCACCACCACCCGCAGGAACGGTCGCCCCCACAGCACGCTCGCGTAGCTCTCCCACGTCAGATGCGACGGCCACGGCCGGGTCAGTTCTCCATCCGGCCACAGGCTCGTCAGCACCTGCCAGAAGAACGGCCCCAGGAAGAACGTCAGGAACGCCACCACCGCCAGCGCCGTCCCCAAGCCCACGCGCTGTCTCATCGCGCCCGCTCCTCACGCCCCAACAGCCGCAGCCACACCGCCGCCAGCACCACCACGCACAGGAACGTCGCCACCGACAACGTGCTCCCGTACCCGAAGTCCCCCGAGCGCATCAGCGTCTTGTACGCGTAGATGCTCAACGTCTCCGTCGTGTTCGCCGGCCCGCCCTCCGTCAACACGTAGATGGCGTCGAACACCCGGAACGCATCCAACGAGCGGAACAGCACCGCCAACAGCAGCGCCGGCTTGAGCAACGGCAGCGTTATCGACCGGAAGATTCGCCACGGTGACGCCCCGTCCACCCGCGCCGCCTTGTAAAGGTCCTCCGGAATCCCTTGCAGCCCGGCCAACACCAACAGCGCCACGAAGGGCGTCGTCTTCCACACGTCCACCAGTATCGCCGCGTGCAGCGCGTACCCCGGCGCCCCCAGCCAGTTGATGTCCCGTCCGAGCAGCAAGCGATTGATGAGCCCGTAGTCCGGATTGAACATCCACGCCCACAGCCTCGCGCTCACCACGGTGGGAATCGCCCACGGCACCAGCACCGAGGCTCGTAACAAACCTCGCCCCGGGAAGGACCTCTGGAGCAGCAGCGCCAGCGGCACCGCGAGCAGCAACTCCACCGCCACCGCCACCGCCGTGAAGTACGCCGTGTTCCCCAGCGCGGCCCAGAACCGCGCGTCCCCCAACAGGTACGCGTAGTTCCCCAGCCCCACGAACCTCCGCTCGCCGAACACGAGGATGAAGCGGTGCAGGCTCAGCCACACCGCCGCGAGAATCGGGTACAGCGCCACGCCCGCCAGCACCACCACCGCCGGCGCCACCAACCAGTACGCCTGCCGGCGCTCCCGCTCCAGCGAGCCACGCACCGGCTCGCTCATCGCGCCTCCCGCTCGTGCGCACACAGCAGCCGCATCCATCCACCCGAGGCACGGCCGCACCGAGCCCACCCCACCGCGAGCCCGCTCATCGCCCCTCCCCCATCAGG